>JANLTS010000587.1:0-10644 GCA_031363045.1 Hyphomicrobiales bacterium | reverse complement strand
CCGCAAGTTCGCCTGCGGTTATGTGCAAGGCGTCAAGGCCGCCAAGGCCGATGCCAAGGTCATCCAGAACATGACCGGGGATACCGGTGCCGCCTGGAACGATCCGGTGAAGGGTGGCGAGATCACCAAGGGCCAGATGAGCCAGGGTTCCGACGTCGTCTATGCGGCAGCCGGTGCCACGGGCTTGGGCGTCCTCAAGGCCGCAGCCGAAGGTGGCGCCCTGTCGATCGGCGTCGATGCCAACCAGAACTATCTCTATCCCGGCAAGGTTCTGACCTCGATGCTGAAGCGCGTCGATGTCGCCGTCTACAATGTCATGAAATCCGGCAAGGAGGGGACATTCAAGGGCGGCGTAGCCAACATCCAAGCCTTGGGCCTTGCTCAGGACGGCGTTGGTTATGCCATGGACGATAACAATAAGTCGCTGGTCACCGCTGAAATGACCGCTGCGGTGGAAAAAGCCAAGGCTGACATCATCGCTGGCACCGTCAAGGTCCATGACTACATGGCGGACAACAAGTGCCCGGTTGAATAAGCAAAACGTCCTCTCCCGCTGAGCGGGAGAGGACAGGGGCCCGCGACGCGTGCGTCGTGGGAAAGGTGAGGGTTGGTCGCAGATTAATCCTCAACTTCCCCTCACCTCCCCATCGCTTCGCGATGGGTCCCTTCCTCTCCCGCTCGCGGGAGAGGACATTTTGGGGCAACAATGACGGCGGGCAGCACCACTCCGGCAATCGAATTGATCGGCATCGACAAGCGCTTCGGCTCGGTTCATGCCAACAAGGATGTGACCGTCGCAATTGGCCAGGGGTCGATTCACGGCATCATCGGCGAGAATGGGGCGGGTAAGTCCACGCTCATGTCGATTCTTTTCGGCTTCTACGCCGCCGACAAGGGCGAGATCAAATACCGCGGCAAGCCCGTCCGCATCAAGACATCGACCGATGCCATCGCCCTCGGCATCGGCATGGTGCACCAGCACTTCATGCTGGTCGATCCTTTCACCGTTCTGGAAAATGTTGTGCTCGGTGCCGAAGGTGGCGCGCTGATCGGGCCCGCCTTGGCCAAGGCACGAACAGAACTCACGCGGCTTGCCAAAGACTATGAACTCGATGTCGATCCCGACGCGCTGGTGGGCGACCTGCCCGTCGGCCTGCAACAGCGCGTCGAGATTTTGAAAGCCCTCTTCCGCCAGGCCGACGTTCTCATTCTGGACGAGCCAACCGGCGTGCTGACGCCTGATGAGGCCGATCATCTGTTCCGCATTCTGGGAACGTTGCGCGACCAGGGCAAGACGGTGATCCTCATCACCCACAAACTGCGCGAAATCATGGCCATCACCGATCACGTGACAGTCATGCGCCGCGGCGAAGTGGTCGCCACACTCGAGACAGCAAACACCAGTGTCGAGGAACTGGCCGAAGCCATGGTCGGCCGCCGGGTGCTGCTGCATGTCGAGAAAGGTCCGGCAACGCCGGGCGAAGTGGTTCTGGATGTCCGCAATGTGACCTGGAAAGACAAGAACGGCGTGGCGCGCGTCGACAATGTCTCGCTGCAGGTGAGGAAGGGCGAGATTGTCGGCATAGCCGGCGTATCCGGCAACGGCCAGTCGGAACTGCTCGACTGCATTGCCGGAATTACCCGGCCCAATTCCGGCCAGATCATCTTCGAGGGCAAGGACATCGGCAGCTTGGGCGACCCAGCCCATGTGCGCGCTGAAGGCCTGGCGCATGTGCCGGAAGACCGCCAGCATCGCGGGTTGATCAAGAATTTCGATGCCAGCGAAAGCGCCATCCTCGGCTGGCACCGCTCTGAAGACCTCGGCAAGGGCTTCCGCCTCGATCGTACCAAGGTGATTGCCCGCGCCCGGGCCGAGATGGAGGAGTTCGACGTCCGCCCACCGGACCCTTTTCTCAAGAGCGGAAAATTCTCCGGCGGCAATCAGCAGAAGATCATCATTGCCCGCGAGATCAAGAGCAACCCCGATCTGCTGATCGTCGGCCAGCCGACGCGCGGTGTCGATATCGGCGCCATTGAATTCATTCACAAGCGCATCATAGCTTTACGCGATGCGGGGAAGGCCATCCTGCTGGTCTCGGTCGAACTCGATGAAATCCGCTCGCTCTCCGACCGCATCATCGTGATGTTTGCCGGCCGCGTGATGGGCGAGCGCGGGCCCGACGCTGACGAGCGCGATATCGGCCTGCTGATGGCCGGCGTGCACAAGGATGCCGCGTGATGAGTTCGAGAGGCGAACTTCCCACCTGGGTGGACGTTGGGCTTATCCCGGCGCTCAATCTTCTCCTCGCCCTGGCAGCAACCTCCATCATCTTCCTGCTCATCGGCGAGAATCCCTTCGAATGCCTGTGGATCATGCTGAAGGGCGCGGTGGGTTCGCTCAAAGGCTGGAGCTATCTGCTCTACTACGCCACCAACTTCATTTTCACCGGGCTCTGCGTGGCGGTTGCCTTCCATGCCGGCCTGTTCAACATCGGCGGCGAGGGCCAGGCCTATTTCGCAGGGCTTGGTGCGGCGACCGTCGGCCTTGGCCTGGAGTTCCTGCCGTGGCCCATCGTCATTCCGTTAGCTATTCTCGCCTCCATGTTATGTGGCGCATTCTGGGCCTGGGTGCCGGGCGTGCTACAGGCCAAGCGTGGCAGTCACATCGTCATCACCACCATCATGTTCAACTTCATCGCCTCAAGCCTGATGGTCTATCTGATCAACTATTGGTTCCGTCCGGTCGGCAAGATGGCGGTGGAAAGCCGCGAAGTGTCGGGCGCCTATATCCTGAGCTTCCGCGAAATCGCCCGCCAGTTTTTCGATTACCGCCTGCCTGCGTCGCCGCTCAATCTGACGATCTTTCTCGCGCTGGCTGCCGCGTGGGCCGTATGGTATTTTCTCTGGCGCACCAAGCTTGGATATGAAATCCGTGCCGTCGGTCTTAACACCGAGGCAGCGATCTATGGTGGCTACAAGCCCGGTCATATCATCATGATTGCCATGGCGGTCTCAGGTGGCCTCGCGGGATTGGTGGCAGTGAACGAAGTCTTGGGCGCCCAGCACCGGCTGTTGCTCGAATATGTGCAGGGTGCCGGCTTCGTCGGCATTGCGGTGGCGCTGATGGGGCGAAATCATCCCATCGGCATCGTGCTCGCCGCCATGCTGTTCGGGCTTCTTTATCAGGGTGGCACCGAGCTTTCCTTTGCCAAGCAGCATATCAACCGCGACATGGTGGTGGTGATTCAAGGCCTGATCATCCTGTTCATGGGCGCCCTCGAGCAGGCCTTCCGGCCATGGCTCAACGCGTTCTTTTTCAAGGCGGAGGATTGATGTTCGACATCTTCTTCAGTCCCGAAACGCTCGCCTCCACCATTCGCATGTCGGTGCCGCTGATCCTTGCTTGCCTTGCCGGTCTGTGGTCCGAACGCTCCGGCATTGTTGACATCGGGCTTGAGGGCAAGATGCTGGCGGCGGCCTTCACCGCGGCGGCGGCCGGTGCTTATTTCCAGTCGCCGTGGATCGCCTTGGTTATGGCGATTGCCGTGTCGATCGGGTTTTCGCTGATTCATGGCTATGCCTCAATCAACCAGGGCGGCAACCAGGTGGTCTCGGGCGTCGCCATCAACATGCTGGCGGCGGGCCTCGCCGTGGTGCTCGGCAATGAATGGTTCAAGGAGGGTGGGCGCACGCCGCCGCTGCCGCCGGAATCGCAGTTCCCGGTGTTCACCATGCCGGGCTTTGACAGTATCGCCGCCATTCCGGTTATCGGGCCCTATCTGAATATTTTGTCGGGCCATTCCATCCTCGTCTATCTGGCCTTCGTGCTGGTGGCGGTGACGGCCTGGGCACTGGCGCGAACGCGCTTCGGCTTGCGCCTGCGCGCTGTCGGCGAAAATCCGCATGCCGTCGACACGGCTGGCATTTCGGTCATGCTGCTGCGCTATCAGGCGGTAGTCATCGCCGGCGTGCTCTGCGGTCTCGCGGGGACTTATCTGTCGGTGGCGCTGCAAGGCAGCTTCGTGCGTGACATGTCGGCTGGCCGTGGCTTCATGGCGCTGGCGGCGCTGATCTTCGCCAGTTGGCGCGCCTGGCCTGCCCTCTGGGCTTGTCTGTTGTTCGGTTACCTGCAGGCGGCGGGCCTCCGCATGCAGGGGGTTAAGCTCGGCGACGTCGAGATTCCGGTGCAGTTCATCAATATGCTGCCTTATGTAATGACGGTGGTGCTGCTGGCGGGCTTCATCGGCAAGTCGATCCCGCCACGCGCCAGTGGCACCCCCTACGTCAAGGACCGCTGACATGAGATTGTTGAGATGCTTGATCTGATTGAGGCGGCCAAGGCGGCGCGGTTGCGGGCCCATGCGCCGTATTCGAATTTTTTCGTCGGCGCGGCGATGCGTGACGAGAAAGGCCGCGTGCACGCCGGTTGCAACATCGAGAACGCCGCCTATCCGCAGGGCTGGTGCGCCGAGCCCTCGGCGATCTCGGCCCTCGTCATGGCGGGCGGCACGGCAATCACCGAGGTGGTGGTGATGGGCAACGGCGACGCGCTGTGCACGCCGTGTGGCGGTTGCCGCCAGAAGATCCGTGAATTCGCCACGGGCGGCGTCAAGATTCATTGCTGTGGTGAGGATGGCAAGTTGATCCGCAGCTTCACGCTCGACGAGTTGCTGCCGTCTTCCTTCGGTCCGGAGAATCTCGCATGAACGATCTGTCACGGAAGCTGCTAGGCCGAGCACCGAAAACCGCCATCATCCTCGGCTCCAGTCTCGGACCGATTGCCGAGGCGGTTGTGAATCCATTGATCATTCCGTATACGGAACTTTCTGGCTTCCCGGTTCCCAAGATCTCGGGCCATGCCGGGCAGCTGGTGGTGGGAACGATTGGCGGTGTTGAAGTCGCCGTTCTGGCGGGCCGTGCGCACCCTTATGAGTCGGGCAACGCCGCGGTGATGCGCCCGGCCATTGAGATGCTGAAAGGTGCGGGCATCGAGACGCTGATCCTCACCAATGCGGCGGGAAGCCTGAAACCAGAGATGCGGCCCGGCTCGATCATGTTGATCACCGATCACATCAATTACTCCGGCATGAACCCGCTGGTCGGCCAGCATGGCGACGAGAACTTCGTTCCCATGACCGATGCCTATGATCCGGCCTTGCGGGCGCAGTTCCTCGGCGCAGCGAAGGCCGAAGGCATTGCGCTGCATCAGGGCGTCTACTGCTGGTATTCGGGCCCGAGTTTCGAGACGCCGGCCGAAATCCGTATGTTCCAGATCATCGGCGGCACGGCGGTGGGCATGTCGACGGCCCCCGAGACCATTCTCGCCCGGCGTTTCGGGTTGAAGGTCGCTGGCCTCTCCGTCATCACCAATCTGGCGGCGGGGATCGAGGGTGCATCGCCCAGCCACGAGGAGACCAAGCGCGAGGGCGCCAAGGCGGCGGAGAACATGAAGGCGCTCATCACCCGTTTCTTCAGGGACGCCTGAATTGCTGCCCCAGGAAGTCATCAGGCGGAAGCGCGATGGTGCCGCACTCAGCCGCGATGAGGTCAAGGATTTCATCAGTGGACTGACGGATGGCAGCGTCTCGGAAGGTCAGGTGGCGGCCTTCGCCATGGCGGTGTTCTTCAAGGGCATGAGTCGTGACGAGGCGGTGGGCCTGACGCTGGCGATGCGCGACTCAGGCACCGTACTCAAATGGGATCTGCCGGGCCCGGTGGTCGATAAGCATTCATCTGGCGGCATCGGCGACAATCTTTCGCTGATGCTGGCGCCGATGCTCGCCGCCTGCGGGCTCTATGTGCCGATGATTTCAGGGAGAGGCCTTGGCCACACCGGCGGCACGCTCGACAAGCTCGATGCCATTCCGGGTTATGCCACCCAGCCCGGTCTCGACCTGTTCAGGAAAGTGACGCGCGAGGCGGGCTGTGCCATCATCGGCCAGACCGCCGATCTCGCGCCCGCCGACAAACGCCTCTATGGCATCCGCGATGTGACGGCGACGGTTGAATCGATTCCGCTCATCACCGCGTCCATCCTGTCGAAGAAACTCGCCGCCGGATTGCAGCATCTGGTGCTCGATGTGAAGATGGGCTCCGGCGCTTTCATGGCGACGATGGAAGAGGCCAAGGGCTTGGCCGAAAGTCTCGTCGCGGTGGCCAATGGCGCGGGCCTCAAGACCACGGCACTGATCACCGACATGGACGAACCATTGGCGCCCTGCGCGGGGAATGCCATCGAGGTGGCGCATGCTTGTGGCTTCTTGAGTGGACGCATTGTCAATTCCCGCGTCATGGAGATCACGCTGGCGCTTGGCGCTGAACTGCTGGTGAGTACCGGCATTGACAGCGATGTGGCAGCAGCTAGGACCCGCCTCGCGGCAACACTTGACAGCGGCGCTGCCGCCGAACGCTTCGACCGCATGGTGGCACTGTTAGGCGGCCCCGCGAATTTCATTCGGGATCACGACAGGCATCTCGCTATGGCACCGATCATCCGCCCCGTTTATGCCGATGACGACGGCATCGTGACATCGATCCGCACCCGCGAGTTGGGACTGGCCGTCATCGAGCTTGGTGGTGGCCGCCGCGTCGCCAGTGACAAGATCGACCACCGCGTCGGCCTTGACCGTCTGCTCGGCAAGGGCTTCCGCACCGATTTTGAAACAACGCTTTGCATGGTGCATGCGGCCGACGAGGCGTCCTTCGAAAGGGCTGCGGCCATCGTGAAGTCAGCGTATGATATTGGCGAGGCGCCCGAGGTGTCACCGTTGATCTGGGCACGGATAGCGGGATGACTGATGTTCAAACTCTTAGCCCGTCATCCCGGCGAAAGCCGGGACCCACTCCACCGCTTCAATGGGCCCCGGCTTTCGCCGGGGTGACGGAAGAGAGAGAAAGCAAAACAGCATGCCCCGCGCTTTTCTTCTGATCCTCGACTCGTTCGGCATCGGCGGTGCGCCCGATGCTGCGAGCTTCGGTGACGAAGGCGCTAACACGCTTGGCCATATCTGCGATCACATGACGCTCAACGTGCCCAACATGGCAGCGCTTGGTTTGGGCCTCGCGGCAAAGGGTTCGGCAGGGCGCAATCCCTTGGCGCATGTGCCGCTGATTGGTCAATATGGCTTTGCCACTGAAGTGTCGCGCGGCAAGGACACGATCACCGGGCATTGGGAGATGGCTGGTGTACCGCTGCAATTCGATTGGGGTTATTTTCCGCATACCATCCCGGCTTTCCCGCCGGACCTGATCGATGCCATCGTGACCCGCTGCAAGCTGCCAGGGCTTCTGGCGCTGTGCCAGGCTTCGGGCACTCAGGTGATCGAAGACTTTGGCGAAGAGCATGTGGCGAGCGGCAAACCCGTTGCCTATACCAGCGCCGACAGCGTCTTGCAGATCGCCGCGCATGAGGAACATTTCGGACTTGAGCGTCTCTATGACGTCTGCCGCGTGGCGCGCGAGCTGACATTTCCCTTGAACATCGGCCGGGTCATTGCGCGGCCCTTCATCGGCGAGACGGCCAAGACTTTCATGCGTACTGGACACCGCAAGGATTATGCGGTGAAGCCGCCGTCGCCGACCTTGCTCGATATCCTAAGTGCTGCCGGACGCGATGTCGTGTCAGTCGGCAAGATTGGTGACATCTATGCGCATTCGGGCACGGGGCGCGAATACAAGGTGTCGGGCAATCCGGCCTATCTGGCCACAACGCTCGAGCATATGGACGATCTCAAGGACGGCGGTTTCCTGATGACCAACTTTGTCGATTTCGACAGCGAGTATGGCCACCGCCGCGATCCTGTCGGCTACGGCAAGGCGCTGGAGCGCTTCGACGCCGAACTGCCGCGGATCACTGCCAAGCTGCGCGACGGCGACCTGCTGATCCTCTCCGCCGATCACGGCAATGACCCGACATGGAAGGGCACCGACCACACCCGCGAGCAGATTCCGGTGATGACTTACATGAAGGGCATGACACCCGGCAGCTTTGGCCACAGGACAAGCTTTGCCGATATCGGCCAAACGATTGCCGCGCATCTGGGCGTCGGGCCGCTCAGCGCGGGCAAGGCGTGGAACATTATCTGATCACAGGGGACCGGACATGAAACGTATTCTTCTCGCAGGCCTCGCTGCCTTGGCGCTGACAGTGCCGGCCGATGCACAGGCGGTCGGCGGGCGCTACCAGGCGCAAGGCACAAATTTTGACGGCTCACCCTATTCTGGCGAGGCCGTGATCACGCTTTCATCCGAGACGACGTGCGAGATCAAGTGGATCACCGGTCCGACCGAGGCCAGCGGCATCTGCATGCGCAATGGCGACAGCTTTGCGGCCGGTTACGTGTTGAACGGCAAGGTTGGTCTCATCATCTACAAACTGATGGACGACGGCAGCATGAACGGGTTGTGGACCATTGCCGGTGCCAATGGCAATGGAACGGAAGTGCTGATTCCGATCGAGTAGGCCCGCCAAGGCATCAATTCGACTTCTTCAGCACCGCCTGTAGAACATTGCGCACGCCGATGGCGCCCATGAACTTGTCGTTCTCATCGAAGATGGCGACTGGCGCCACGTCTGTATTGTGGATGGCCAGCATGACGATCTTCAGCGATGTGCCGGGCCTCGCCCAGTAGATCGGGCGGGTGTCCGGCGGGATCGGCTTTTCGACATCGTCGCAGGAAACCCAGGTGGCTTTCTTCTTGTCGCGCTCGGCGGCGACCACCTTGCCGTCTTCGCCCAGCTTGAACTTCGTCGTCTTGCGCGTGTCGAGCCACACCCAGCCATCCTTGTCGCGGTCTAGCTCGTGCAGCGCCCGCATGACGTTCCAGGCTGTGAGCACCGACAACGGGTTCACATTGGCGATGAAGTCGCGAACGTAGTCATTGGCTGGCCGCAGCACGATATCTTCCGGCGCTCCAGACTGAACGATGCGCCCGCCTTCCATGATGGTGATGCGGTTGCCGATCTTGAGGGCTTCCTCGAGATCGTGGCTGACGAAGACGATGGTTTTCTTGATCTGCTTCTGCAGTTGCAGCAGCTCGTCCTGAAGCTTGGTGCGGATCAATGGATCGAGTGCGGAGAACGGCTCGTCCATCAGCAGGATCGGTGCTTCGGTGGCGAAGGCGCGAGCAAGGCCAACGCGCTGCTGCATGCCGCCTGACAACTCGTGCACATACTTGTTGGCCCATTGATCGAGGCCCACAAGTTTCAACTGCTTGTCGACCTTGGAGTTGCGCTCAGGCACCGGCATGCCGGCCAGCTCGAGTCCGAGGCCGGCATTCTCGCGCACCGTGCGCCACGGCAGCAGGGCGAACTGCTGGAACACCATGGCGACCTGCTTCTGACGGATGTGGCGCCGCGTTGCCTCATCGCAGGATGCGACATCGACCATGCGGCTGCCGTCCTTCACCATGACTTCGCCGCCCGTCACCTTGTTGAGGCCATTGACGGCCCGCAGCAACGTCGACTTGCCGGAGCCAGACAGCCCCATCAGCACGCTGATCTCGCCCTCGTTGACGCTGAGATTGGCGCCGGTGGCACCGAGCACGCATCCGGTCTTGCTCAGGATATCGTTGCGTTGGGCCCCGGCCCGGGCCATCGCCAGCGCTTCCTTGGTGTTTTCACCGAAGATGATGTCGACGTTCTTGAATTCGACCGCAGTTGTCATTTCTTGCTCCCCGTTTGCATGGCCAGCATCCGGTCAAGAATGATGGCAAGCACCACGATGGCCAGGCCAGCCTCGATGCCGAGCGGAATGTTGCGGTTCGACAGCGCCTTGAAAACCGGATTGCCAAGACTGGGCGCGCCGATCAGCGTGGCGAAGACGACCATCGAGAGCGACAACATGATGCATTGGGTGAGGCCAGCCATGATCGACGGCAGGGCCGCTGGCAATTCCACCTTCCACAACAATTGCGACTTGGTGGCACCGAAGCTCTCGCCCGCTTCGATCATTGGCTTGGGAATAGACGTTATGCCAAGGTAAGTCATCCGCACTGGCGCTGGCATGGCGAAGATGATGGTGACGATGAGGGCGGGTGCTGCACCAAGCCCGAAGAGGATCAGGATGGGGATCAGATAGACGAAGGTCGGCATGGTCTGCATGAGGTCGAGTGTGGGTTGCAAGACTTGCCACACCTTGGGTTTGTGCGCCGCCCAAATGCCGAGCGGCACGCCACCGGCCATTGACAGGGCGGTTGATCCGACGACCAGCACCAGCGTCTGGATCGTTTCTTTCCACAAGCCCTGATTGATGATGAAGAGTAGTCCAAGCAAGACGGCCAGCGCCAGCTTCCATGACCTCTGCAGCCAGTAGGCGAAACCTGCGACCGCCAGCGCTAGAACGACGGGGGGGACGAGGAGCAGCAGGTAAGTTGCGCCTTCGACGACATAGTTGAGCGAATACTTGATCGCATCGAACAGCCAGGGGAAATAGGTCTCAAGGAAGCTGAAAACCGATTTGCCCCATTGGCCAATGGGAATCTTCCATGCTCGAATAAATTGACTTACCGGATCCATGTTGCCCCTCCCCAAGGGATAGCGCCTTTGGCGTCAGTTATTCCCCTCCCCCTTGTGGGGAGGGGTTAGGGGCGGGGGTTGCCACGAGCGCCAGAGCGTGTGGCCCCCCACCCTCGATCCCTCCCCAC
>JANLTS010000567.1:0-3780 GCA_031363045.1 Hyphomicrobiales bacterium | reverse complement strand
CGATATCCTCCGGCACCGGACGGACGCTGAATTGCTGGCGCAAATATGCGGCGGCGATTTGTTCCGGCGAAATGCGGGCGAGCAAGTCAGCAACGAAGCCCACCTCGGTTTCGTCGGGCGGCAGTGTGGCGATTGCGCTTTCCAGAATTTGCGCGCGGCTGCGTGCGTCAATCTCGGCGGCGGTTGGCGCACCGCGCGTCGTCGCCTCGACATTGGCAGTATCAAGCACGCGCAATGCCGTGGCGTAGCGGCGCACCGGGACGATCACTACGCAGACGCCCTTGCGCCCTGCCCTTCCGGTCCGCCCCGAGCGATGCAGGAGAATATCGGGATTGGTCGGCATATCGGCATGGATGACGAGATCGAGGTTGGGCAAATCAATGCCACGCGCCGCGACATCGGTGGCGACACACACCCGCGCCCGCCCGTCACGCATCGCCTGGAGCGCATTGGTCCGTTCGGATTGCGAGAGTTCACCAGAGAGTGCGACCACGGTGAAGCCGCGATTACCAAGCCGTGCCGCCAGATGCTTCACCGCTTCCCTGGTGTGGCAGAACACGATTGCGCTGCCGCTGTCGAAATACAGCAGCGTGTTGATGATGGCATTCTCGCGCTCATGCGATTGCGTAATCATCATCTGGTAAGCGATATCGGCATGCCGCTCGCTTGCCCCCGTCGCCGCCACCCGCACCGCATTGCGTTGGAAGGTCTTGGCGAGATGGGCGATGGTTTTCGGCACGGTAGCCGAGAACATCAGTGTACGGCGTTCTGGCGGTGCTGCGGCAAGGATGAATTCGAGATCCTCGCGGAAGCCCAAATCGAGCATTTCATCCGCCTCGTCGAGCACCACGGCGCGAAGGCCCGCAAGGTCGAGCGAGCCGCGTGTGATATGATCGCGCAAGCGTCCCGGTGTTCCCACAACGATATGCGCGCCGCGCTCCAGCGCCCGTCGCTCCTTGCGCATGTCCATTCCACCGACGCAGGAAGCGGTGGTCACACCGGCAGCGGCATAAAGCCAACTCAATTCGCGCTCGACCTGAAGTGCCAATTCGCGCGTCGGCGCGATGATCAATCCCAGCGGCCGATCGGGTGCTTCAAAATTTGCGGCTGCACCGAGCAGCGTTGGTGCGATGGCCAAGCCAAAGGCGACGGTCTTGCCCGATCCGGTCTGGGCCGAAACCAGCAGATCGTTGCCAACTGCCGTGTCATCGAGCACCGCAATCTGTACCGGTGTCAACGTGGCATAGCCTTGCTTGGCAAGGGCCGCAGCGAGTGCCGGATGGATCGTGGCCAGAATGGCCGCGGTCGAAGTTTCGGTCGTCGGCATCATGTAAAGGGCATCCTTTGGAGTGCGCGGAACGTCGCCGGCGCCGTATTGTGCTATTTTCGCAGTCTCTCTCTCACAATCGCGCCAGTGAAGATACTGTTACCGGATAACCCGGAGGTTTTCGCAGACAGATGGCGCAACCAGGACTGGCAACCACACGCCTTGCAATTGGCAAGATCGGGCGTTGCGGGAGAGGATACTGGATTTGAACGAAGCTGTTGGCAATCGATTTACGTTACAGAAAAGAGAGGCTCGGTTGGGCCACCAAATTGGAGTGCAACCGTCACTCTGCTTTGGCGTGACAAGGCATCGGTATTTGCTTTGTTCGGTGAATTGCCACATATTGGTACCAGTTTTGCAGTCTAAGGCCCCGGCTGCAGAGCTTTTTTCGGGTTGCGGCGTCAACTTGAACCAACCGGAGCAACAGAGGCGTGAACCGAACTGGCTTGATCTTGATTGCCGTGTTCTGCTTGCCGGGCAGTTCGTTTGCAGCTTGCGAGAGCCAGACGGACAAGGTCCAATCCGGGACCGTTGCTTTCATGTGCCCGGCGGACCAAGCGGTGCAAGACCAGCCAATCCAGCCTTCGGCCCCGTCAAATGTGTCGGTGGTCGAAAAAGCCCCCGAACCCATTCCGGCCATGCCAACGCCAACGTTGCCTGAAGAAGATTCAGCAACCGTGGAAACTGCGGTCGAGCCAGTCGCGGACACTGCGCCTGCCGCCGAACCAGTCAAGTCACGTTCGGCGGACAGCAAGCCGTCCAAGAAGTCCAAACGATCGGCGAAGTCGAAGAAGAAAGCCAAACCGGTTGCCCGGAAATCCGCGACAGCGAAGAAGGGCCGCATCATTCATCTCGAAAAGCCGAGCGTGGGCCGCCGCATCGTCCAGTTCTTCGGATTGTAAGGGCCGCCTGCCCTCACCGTTACTGCGGATGCGTCTCCATACACCGGATACACTAACGAGGCCGCCGCCATGTTGAATTCGTTCGCAACCCGCTAACAAGGGCAGCCCGGCACCATCACCATTCCCGTCGAGCGTTGAGCAGACGAGAAGACGTTTTCCGCCCGGCGGCTGCAGCACCTCTTTCTACTCCAGCACCACCCGCGGAAAATAGAACGATATCACCCAGTTCGGCATATCGACGATTTCGCTGATGCGGAGATCACCGCACACCGAGCACAGCATGTAGGCATCAACCGCGTTCATGTTGTAGCGTTGCGACAACAGATCGATCATACCTGAAACGGCGGCCCGGGCGCCGGCCATCAGATCGGGGCCAATGCCGGTCGTCACTTCATAGCCTTTGATGTCGAGATGGCGCGACACCGGCCCCGGCGTCGTGAAGCGCGGGAAAGCCAGGTTGGCGCCCTTCACCAGTTCAAATTTCACCGCCACCGTGCACGGGCTCTCGATGGCCGTGCCGCAAACTTCGCCATCGCCTTGCGCAGCATGCGTGTCACCCACGCTGAACAACCCGCCCTTCACCTCGACGGGAAGATAGAGCGTCGTGCCGGTGCTCAGATCGCGGATGTCCATGTTGCCACCCATGCGGCGCGGCGGCACGATCGAATGCTGGCCCGCTTCCGCTGGTGCAAGGCCGATGGTGCCGCAAAACGGCTTCAACGGCACGCGGCCGCCGGGGCCATAAAGTGCGGGCGCCAGTGATTGTGCATCATATGTCCAGATGTGCAGTGCCGGGTCCTTGAACTGATCGGCCAGCAATCCGAAGCCCGGAATGTTGGCCGTCCAGCCCCAGCCCGAAGGTCCGAACTCTAGCAGGGTCACGGCGATGGCATCACCGGGCTCGGCACCATCGATAGAAACGGGACCGGTAACGGGATTGACCTTGCCAAAATCGAGATGGCCAAGATCGGCGAGCGTCGAATGCTTGCTCAACTGGCCGCCGGACGAATCCTGCGTGTGAAACTCAACTGACTGGCCCGGCGCAATCGTCAGCACCGGTGCATTGGTGTTGTTCCAGCCATGGTGGCAGCTGTGATCGTGAATGGTATGCGTGCACTTCATTGCGCCATGCTGGGGGCGATTGCCGCGCTCTGTCAATGGCGAAGGCCCGTTGATAAGTGCTGCGATGCAGGATAGCCTCATGTCTTGGCTGAGCGTGTGTGGGGATTTTTCCGTGACGGCAGATGAGCAGACCGAAGGCCGCGCCAAATTCGGTGCATACGAAACATGGTACCGGATCACCGGTGATCTGGGCTCGCCCAAGCCACCGGTTTTCATTCTCCATGGCGGCCCGGGTGCAGCGCATAACTATGCCGACTCCTACAAGCTTCTCGCGCGAGATGGCCGCGCCGTCATCCATTACGACCAATTGGGCTGCGGCAACTCCACTTTGCTGCCGCACAAGGGCGCGGATTTCTGGACACCGCAACTCTTCGTCGATGAACTCGAAAACCTCATCGACACGCTGGGCCAGCGCGCCGGTTTCCATGT
>JANLTS010000279.1:0-16440 GCA_031363045.1 Hyphomicrobiales bacterium | reverse complement strand
TTTTTTCCGCTGACACCGTGATGGTGGGTGGTGCCGAAATGTATCCGACCAAGAACATCATCGAGAACGCAGTGAACTCCAAGGACCACACGACGCTGGTCGCCGCGGTGAAGGCCGCGGGCCTCGTCGAGACGCTGTCGGGCGCTGGTCCCTTCACGGTGTTCGCGCCCACCAACGATGCCTTCGCCAAGCTGCCGGCGGGTACCGTCGACAACCTGCTGAAGCCCGAGAACAAGGACATGCTGGCCAAGGTCCTTACTTATCACGTGGTGGCCGCCAACGCGATGAGCGATGCCATCAACAAGATGGTCATGGACGACGGCGGCAAGCACATGGTGAAAACAGTGGCCGGTAACATGCTGACGGTGACCGCCATGGACGGCAAGATCATGATCATGGATGAAAGCGGCCAGACCGCCACCGTGACCATTGCAGACGTCAAGCAATCGAACGGCGTCATTCACGTCATCGATACGGTGCTGCTGCCGAAGTAGGCCGCGGCATGCCGCATCCCACCGCCTAAGCCCCCTCCCGCGATAAGGGATGCTGCAAGGGTCCGGCCGCGAGCTTGCTCGCGCCGGACCCGCTTTCATTCAAGCGCCAGCCGCGAGGGACGCCTCGTCGCGGCAATCTCGAGAATGAGCTTGCGTTTCACCGCCGTGGCGAATTGCTGCCTGTTATCGGCGGTGATAACGAAGGCTTCGGGGCCGCCGATGATGGTAGTCTCGAATGCTTTTTCCAGATCGTATCTCACAGGTCTGCCGCTGCAGAAGCGGCACAATACAGCAAGCCCGTTGATGGTAATGCCAGCATCGATCACCTGCTGGCGGGCGGTGGCGAGATCTACACCGTTCCAGCTATTGGCGCTGTCGGCGGAGAGATCAATTACCTTGCGAGCGGCCTCGAAATCGTTCGCCTCAATTGACGCCTTGCCAAACAGCAGCGCCTGGCCAATGGCATTGCGCCCGCGGGCGATGCGCGGCCTCGCCAGGAGCTCTGCGGCGAAGGATCTGGCTTGTGCTTTATCGCCGATGACCGTCCACGGCACCACCACTTCCTGCGAGGTGAAGTCGCCCCATTCCACATAGGTGACGGCAATGCGCTGATGCACACCGGAGCGAATGGCATTGAGCACATCGTCGCTGGTCAGCGCATCGGCATAGCCCTGGCGCTGAAAGCGGATTTCCGCGTTGTCGATGGATCCCGTGGCATCGGCCAGCAACACCAACTCGAGATCGACGGCATCGGCGGAGACTGCCGTTGGGGCCCAGAACATGGCAGCCCAGAGCATGGCCGCCACGGCCATGAACACTGAACGGACCTGCTGCATCGACGTCACATCTTCAGCTTGATGCGCCCTTCGACTTTGGGCGAGATGGTTTTCCGGGCGGTGATGTAGGCCATCACATCGTTGGCCATCAGCTTGGCATCGCGCACGCCGAGGAGCTGCTTGGCGCCCTTCAGCACGCCATAGCCATCGCCGCCACCTTGCATGTAGTCGTTGGTCGAGAGTGTGTAGATGGCAGCCTTGTCGATGGGCTTGTCGCCAATGGTGATGGCGGTGACGCGCTCGCCTTTGGGTTTCGTCAGGTCGGCCTCGACGGTGAGGCCGGAGACTTGCGGAAAACGGCCGGCGGAATTGGCGACATCGCTGAGGCCATTCTCGAGCGCCTCCCAGACCACGGCGCCCGTCACTTCCAGCTTCACCGTCTTGTTGCCGAAAGGCAGCTCGGAGAGAATGTCGCGGCGGGTCAATTGGCTGTTGGCGGGATATTCCTTGTTGCCGCGGATGCCACCACCATTGGTGATGCCGATGTCAGCGCCCACCGCCTCACGCGTTGCATCGGCGATCAAGTTGCCGATGGCGGTTTCAGCGGTGCGCACGCTGGCCTTTCGGCTGTCGAGCGGCTCTGTGGTGGTGCCGACCGCAATGTCGAGCTCCTTCGAGAGCAGGGCGTTGTACTCATCGGATTTCGCCAGTGTCTCGGCGTCGGGCGTCACCGTGGCGGTGTCGATGATGCGGAAGTTTGGATACCACTTGACGCTGCGCTTGCCGTCCTTCTCGTCGATATCGAGCTTGACGTCGACAGCGGTGACGAACTCGGCTTCCTCTTTCGACTCCACCATCACCGTGCGGCCGTCGAAGAACAGCGCCAAGTCGTGGTCATCACCGGTCAGGATGATGTCGATTGCACGGCTGTCAAACAGGGCGCGGTCAACTTCGCGGTTGGCATGAACGACGGCAACCACCAGATCGGCGCCAGCTTTGCGCAATTCGGCGGCCTGGGCCACGGCGGTCTCGAGCGTATTCAAGAATTTCAGCGTGTCGCCAGGGCTGGATTTCACCGGACTGTCCTCGGCGGTGAGGCCGACGATGCCGATCTTGGCGCCACCCATCTCCATCATCACGGTGTCCTTGAAACCGTCCAGCGGCTTGCCGTCAGCGGTGCGCAAGTTGGCGGCATAAAGTGGAAACTTTGCCTCCTTCATGCGCTTCATGAAAACCTCGGCACCGAAATCATATTCGTGGTTGCCGGGCGTGAAGACATCGGGCGGGGCCATGTTGGTGAGGGCAATGGTGTGTTCGCCCTGGTCGAAACCTGAGAGCAGTGACGGTGAGATCAAGTCGCCGGCGTGGGCATAGATGACGTTTCCACCCTTGGCGCGCTCGGCCTTCACCACCGCATTCAGCCTGGCAAATCCGCCGCGCCCGGACGTGTTGTCAACCTTGTAGATATCGTTGGTGAGCAGGAAAGTAATATTCACGCTCTCCGCAAAGGCCGGGGATATGAGCGTTACGCCACCGAGAAGTGCTGCAATCAGAGCGTTTCGGATCATGTGCATGTGTGCCTCCACTGATTGAACCGGACTCAGTTAGTGAAGGCTATTATCGAGCTACTTGCAACAGCGCCGTGACGGTGTGCAGCCAATTCAGCTTGCATCATGGGTCCAACTGCGACATAATAGCACAATCGATACTTGGGCCGGACGATTGGCCGCTTCGCTACCCCTTGGGCCGCGCACGCAAGAATCCACCAATTTCGACCATGGTCTTGACGTGCGAAATTGACAACCACGGCCAAGGCTTGCGATCCAACCTAACTTAAGGAATTCCCATGGATACGGGTACAGTGAAGTGGTTCAACGAGCAGAAGGGCTATGGATTCGTTCAGCCCGACAATGGTCAGAAGGACATTTTCGTCCATATTTCCGCTGTCGAGCGCGCCGGTCTGCGCACGCTCAAGGAAGGCCAGAAGGTCCAGTTTGAGATTGTGACCGACAAGCGCACGGGCCGCAGTTCGGCTGGTAACCTGACCGCCGTCTGATCTCTCGCAACGGGCTCAACACTGAGTGCCCGGCCTTTGGCCGGGCATTTTCTATTTCTGGTTGATGTTGCATCGCGGAATCTGCTGAACTCTTACTTATGCGTATACGGTATGCAATTTTATGGAATTTGCTCCATGTGCCGCAGAGACAGGGATTAACAAGCATTAATTTCTGAGACTAAAATAAGGCAATGGAAGTTGTAAAACTGTCGTAATTGCTCGCTAATTGCCGCGTCCATGGTGATCAGAACGAGGGATTGCTGTGCCGATCTTGAGGTATGCGTTCATAGCATGTGAGAAACGCGAGACTTGATCTGGATTCTATCGCTTGGCCGTATTACATCGGCGATGCAATAGTGCAATGCACAATAAACCCCTCGAAAAATCGCCACGCGCCCGATGCCGGGCCGGGATTTTGAGAGATGAACAGGAGAACGACCATGACCACGATCACTTACAACCGCGACGCCGTCCGCAACCAGGGTTCCAACATGGGCGCTGGCCTTCTGGGCCGCGTCAGGACCTATCTGGCCCGCACCCGCGCCGAACGCCAGCTTGGCCAGCTTGACGACCGCATGCTCGCCGATATCGGCATGAAGCGTTCGGATATTTCCACCATGGTCTGGGGCAAGTAGGCCTCCGGACTAACAATCAACCTCCCAGCCCGCGCCATGCGCTCGGGCTTCAAGGCGCCCGGGTGTCCTCCCTCCCGGGCGCTTTTTCGTTTGGATTTTGACGAACACCAGCGTCGCCCAGTTGCCGCGCCGGATGCGGCGGGCCAGCGCCAGGCCACGGCTCACATAGGTCGCCTCGATCCAGCGCATCTGGTCCACTGTCAATCCTGAAAGAATGAGAGAGCCGCCGGGCGCCAGAGCAGCACTGAGGTTGCTGGCCAGCGCCACCAGTGGCCGCGCTAGGATGTTGGCGAAGATCAGGTCATAGGGCGCGGAAACGGCAATGACCGGATGCTTCAAGCCTGCCGCCGTGATGGCGCGGATCGCGGGCGCAACACCATTCAGCCGGGCATTGCCAAGTGTCACCCGCACCGCCTCGGGGTCGATGTCACTGGCAAGCGCCGGGCGGCGGCAAGCTTTGGCCGCCGCTATCGCTAGCACCCCGGTGCCGCAGCCGACATCGAGAATGTGTTTGGGGCGTGCGCGTTTCAGAATGGCATCGAGTGCCAACAAGCAACCCTCGGTGGTGCCGTGGTGGCCGGTGCCGAACGCCAGACCGGCATCGACTTCAAGCGAGACACCACCGCTGCGGCGGCGATGGCGGTCATGCGCGCCGTGCAGGAAGAAGCGCCCGGCGGTGACGGGTACCAGGCCTTCCAGCGACTGCCGCACCCAGTCGCGCTCCGGCACGGGGGCGATCCGTGCAGCATCGATGCCGATAAGGCGAGAGGTCTCCTCAGCCTCTTCCATCGCGCCGAAATACAGCACCACCTCCCAAAGCATGCGCTGCTCGTCGGTCTCGTTGATGGTGATGGCCATCGGCTCGAAGCGGAAATCCTCCTCGAGTTTCGAGGCCAGGTCAGTGGCGTCGTCGTGGCTGAGATCGGGAATGGCAAGCGTGAAGCGGGCAGCGGTCATGGACAGCGCGTCTAGTCGAGTTTGCCGCGCAAGACAAACGGCCTTCTTCATCGCTATCTCCACCCACAGGGTGGGGAAGGCGGACGTGCAGCAGACGGATATCTGGCTCGCCGCCGGCTACCAACGGGATGGAAGCGGCAGCTCAGGCAGCGGCGCGATCTTCGGGCTTTCCTGCGTTCAGGCAAATCTGCTGAACGCGAAACTGCAACACCAGATTCGAGTGTTGAAGAGTCGCAGCGTCATCGGCGGATGGAGCCCGGCTGGTCTTGGCGCGGGTCTTGGCAATGAGTGACTTGATGATGCTGGCCATGATTGTCTCCACTATTTCCGGTTGCTCCAGTTATCGCACAACTGGCATGAATTTGAGAGAAATGTTTCGCTCAAACTGCAAGCAGTTGGCAACACGGTGAAGCGATGGTGAAACGCAAACTTAAAATTATACCAAAAATTTCAACTGGCCGATGCCTTGGAGTTCACGCCCGATAGCCGCCGTTGAGTTTCAGCGAATGGAGTGGCCAAAGGCATCCGTCGTCACCATGCTGGCGAGCCGCGAGCGCGCGGTTTGGCGTTCGATCATGTTGACGCGGTATTGCAAGGCTTCGTTGGCAACGCGATAGGCCTCCCGTTCTTCGGGCGTAGCGGAATCGCGGCTGTAACCGAGGAGGGACTTGATGATGCGGCTCATGGTTTGCTCCCAACGCTTGATTGACTCTGTCCGTAGACGATTGGACAACCACATTTGGCGTGAAGTCGGAGCGTTAATCCAACATTAACGCCATGTGCGGTGAAGCGGGCGTTAATCCTGTGGAAGTGATTTGAGTTAGCTTTGTCTTAACTTACTCGCCCAGGGTCAGGACCGCCGTCACGCCGCCATCAGGCTTTCGAACAGCGGGCGGCAATCGGTCTTGCCGTGCAGCGGCTCGATCATGTTTTCGGGATGCGGCATCATGCCGATGACGGTGCCCGTCTCGTTGACGATGCCGGCGATGTCATTCGTGGCGCCGTTGGGGTTGGTTCCCCCGGCATAGCGGAACACCACGCGGTTTTCAGCCTCAAGGCGCTTCAGCGTTTCGGCGTCGCAAATGTAATTGCCTTCGCCATGGGCGACGGGGCAGGAGACAATGGCGCCCTTTGTCATCTTGTTCGTGAAGAAGGTCTGGGTGTTCTCGACCCGCAGTTGAACTTCGCGGCAGACAAAGCGCAATTGCGCATTGCGCACCAGCACACCCGGCAGGAGCCCTGCCTCAGTGATGATCTGGAAGCCGTTGCAGACGCCAAGAACCTTGAGTCCTTTCATCGCTTTGGCGCGGATATCCGACATGATAGGTGAACGCGCCGCGATGGCCCCGCAACGCAGATAATCGCCATAGGAAAAGCCGCCCGGGACGACGACGAGATCAACCTTCGGCAATTCCGTCTCGGTATGCCAGACACTGATAGGCTTTTCACCCGTAACGCTTTCCAGCGCCCGCATCATGTCGGTTTCGCGATTGATTCCGGGGAAGACGACGACGGCGGATTTCATCTTAATTCGTCATCCCGGCGAAAGCCGGGACCCCCCGAGATGCAAAACGTTGATCTGGTTCGATTTGATAAAGAGAAGTGGGTCCTGGCTTGCGCCGGGATGACGGCATTAGGTGATGTCGATCTCGTAGTTCTCGATCACCGTATTGGCGATCAGCTTGTCGCACATGGCCTTGACCTGGTCGCGAGCCTTGGACTGGTCGGTCTCGGCCAGTTCGATCTCAAAATACTTGCCCTGGCGGACGCCGGCAACACCATCGAAGCCCAGATGCCCCAGCGCACCCTCGATGGCTTTTCCTTGCGGGTCGAGGACGCCGGTTTTCAGCGTCACCTTCACCTTGGCCTTCATTGCACGGTATCCGTCTTCACCAGTTTGGGCTTGGAGCGTTCCGGCTTCTCACCCTCGGCGATGATGCCCAGGCGCTTGGCCACTTCATGGTAGGCCTCGATCAATCCGCCCATGTCGCGGCGGAAGCGGTCCTTGTCGAGCTTGTCCTGGGTCTTGATGTCCCACAGCCTGCATGAATCGGGGCTGATCTCGTCGGCCAGCACGATGCGCATCATGTCATTCTCATAAAGCCTGCCGAATTCGATCTTGAAATCGACGAGCTTGATGCCGATGCCGAGGAAGATGCCGGAGAGGAAATCATTGATGCGGATCGCCATGTGCATCATGTCGTCGATTTCCTGCGGGCCCGCCCAATTGAAGGCGGTGATGTGCTCTTCCGACACCATCGGATCGCCGAGCTCGTCGTTCTTGTAATAGAATTCGATGATCGAGCGCGGCAGTTGGTGGCCTTCCTCGAGACCCAAACGCTTGGCGAGCGAGCCTGCCGCGACATTGCGGACAACCACTTCCAATGGCACGATTTCAACTTCGCGCACCAATTGCTCGCGCATGTTCAGCGAACGCATGAAATGCGTCGGGATGCCAAGCTCGTTGAGTTTGGTGAAGATGAATTCGGAAATCCGCTGGTTCAGCACACCCTTGCCTTCGATCACGGCCTTCTTCTGGGCGTTGAAGGCGGTGGCGTCATCCTTGAAGTGGACGATGATGGTGCCGGGCTCCGGGCCCTCATAGAGGATCTTGGCCTTGCCCTCATAGATTCGGGTACGCCTGCTGTTCATCTGAAAAATCCTCATCAATACCCTATCGAACCACCGGCCAATCTAGTCCGGAGAGGCACCTGACGCCATCTCTGTTGCAGATTCGGGGCGCGAAATCCCCAATCTCGTGAAAACATCCCTATAAACCATCGTGTTGCGCTGCACAATGGCCGTTTCCTCAGTTGATTTGGCCAGAGGTCATGGCTATTTCAAGCCGTAACAGTTCAACAGGAGACAGGCATGACAACCTTCGACAAGCGCCAAGAAGGCTTCGAAAAGAAATTTGCCCTCGATGAGGAACTGCAATTTAAGGCCGGGGCCCGCCGCAACAAGCTTCTGGGCCTATGGGCGGCCGAGAAAATGGGCCTGTCGGGTGCTGAGGCTGATGCCTATGCCAAGTCGGTAGTTGTTGCCGATTTCGAGGAAGCAGGGGACGACGATGTGTTCCGCAAGATTCGTGGCGATCTCGATGCCAAGTCGATCGCCCAGACGGACCATCAGATCCGCCAGTCGATGAATGAGCTGATGGCCATTGCGGTTGAGCAGATCAAGGCCGGCACCTAGTGTCCGCATCGCATTTCGATCTCCGGTCGCGGCTTGCCACGGGCGAGCCGCTGCTGTTTTCGTGGATGTCGATTCCGTCAGCCTTGCTGGCGGCCCAGGTGGCGCGATTGCCGATCGAGGGCGTGGCGCTCGATATGCAGCACGGCATGATCGGCTTTTCCGATGCCGTGCCGATGATTGCCGCCATCAACGCGGCAGGCCGCCCGGCCATCGTCCGCACCTTGTGGAATGCACCCGAGATTCCAGGGCAGGCGCTGGATGCAGGTGCTGTCGCAGTGATCGCCCCAATGGTCAACACCAGGGCGCAAGCCGAACTGTTGGTCCGCGCGGCAAAGTATCCGCCCATTGGTGCCCGCAGCTGGGGTGGCTACACGGCGCTGCAGGCGTCGGGCCTGGCGCCCGGCGAATATCTGCGCGAGGCCAACCGCATGACGATGGTCTTCGCCATGGTCGAGACGGTCGAGGCCTTGTCGAATGTCGAGGAGATCGCGGCGACGCCTGGTTTGGATGGCCTGTTCGTCGGCCCATCGGACCTGTCGATCACGCTCAGCAACGGGGCAGGCATTGACAAGCTTGGCCCCCACACGCTGGCGGCCATGGAAAAGGTCGTCGCGGCTTGCCGTAGGAATGGATTGGTGGCCGGCGCCTTCGGTGGCGGGGCGGATGTCATCCGCGCCTATCTCGGACTCGGCTACACTTTCATCGCGGCGGGCGTTGACGTCGATCTGCTGCAGACGGGTGCTGCGGCGCTGCTGAAGGCGGTGCGCGAAGTTTGACGTTTGGGGTTTTTCGCGCCACAAGAGCAGCATGAATGACCGGCGCGGACCCTTGATTCCTGGCCATGAGGCGATCCTTGATCGCCTCATCGATATCGCCTTGAGCGTTGGGCCGGTTCACGCCCAGACGGACAAGTATTTCACCAACACCAGCCGCATCGTTGCGGCCAATGGCGACTCGGAGGTCACCTTCGCGGTGTTCATGCGCCGCCGTGTCGTGGCGGCCTTGGAGCCCACCATCCGGCTCATCCGGCATTTCGTGCCGGATGCGAAGATCAAGCGTTTCTACGAAGAAGGCGACATCGTTCCCTCTGAAAGCAAAATGCTGGAGGTTACAGGTTCGATGGCCAGGCTCTCGGAGGTCGAGACGCTGCTGTTGCAAAAGATCGGCTTTCCCTGCGTTTCGGCCAACAATGCCTATGACATGTGCCGGGCCATGCCAGAGGCTGCCTTCATGGACATGCACGCGCGCCATGGCTCGGGTGCTGAAATGAACATCCTCGCCGCTTATGGTGCGGCGGTCGGGAGTGCGGCGGCGCGCAATGCCGATCCAGCGGTCAAGGGCTTTGTCGGCTCGTCGCAAGAACTCACTGCGCCGTTCTTCGGGGCCACGGCCGGCATGGGCACCATGCCGCATGCGCTGGTGGGCTATGCCGGTGGCGATGTGCTCAAGGCCATGAAGTTGTTTGTCGGCACCATCCCCGAAGCCAAGACGCTGACGGCGCTGGTTGATTATACGGGTGAAGAGGTCAGCGATTCGATCCGCTGCGCCCGCTGGTTCTATGACGAGGCGAAGCTGCAGGATCAGGGCAAGGTCTTTGGTGTCAGGCTCGACACCCATGGCGGCCGGTTTGCGCAAGGTCTCGACTATGAGAAGTCGGTCGACACGGTTGGCCAGTGGCTGGGCGTGCACGGCGAGTATAATATCGTCGAGCAGGTGCTGGGTGGCCGGGCCTTCCAACTCGATCCCAACAACATCCTCATCGACAAGGTGCGCCGCATCCTGTTCGGCAAAGGGGTATCGGCGGCTTCGATCATCCATGTACGCCGGGCGCTTGACGAGGCGGGCTATACCAAGGCCATCATCGTGGCATCGTCAGGCTTCGATCCGCAGAAATGCCAGATCATGGGGGCGGCACGCGCGCCCGTCGACATGGTGGGAACCGGCAGTTTCCTGCCCGCCACTTTAACCGAAACTTACGCCACTGCTGATATCATCTCCTATGACGGCGCACGGCGGGTGAAGGTCGGGCGCGAATTCCTGTTTGACGGCGGTTAATACTGGTCGGGTTCGATCAACGAGAGGGGGCTCTCGTAATAAGAGGCGGCGACACGCATGAAGAAGATTCTCACGATCCTGGCCGGCGTGATGTGCATGGCTTTTGCCATGACCGGCCTGGCTGAAGCCAGCACCAAGAAGCGCGCTCCGGCGGCGGTTCAGATTCAAATCGATATTTCAAGCCAGTCGATGTCGGTCAATGTCAACGGCTGGCCCTACGGCCGCTGGAAGGTCTCGACGGCGCGTGACGGCTATTACACGCCGCGCGGCACATGGCGGCCATTCGCGCTGCGCAAAGTCTATTTTTCGCGCAAATACGACAATTCGCCAATGCCGAATTCGATATTCTTTTACGGCGGTTACGCAATACATGCGACCTATTACACGAAGCAACTTGGCAAGCCCGCCTCGCATGGTTGCATCCGCCTGCATCCGAACCATGCCGCCAAGCTTTACAGCCTGGTGCAGAAGCATGGCATGGGTGCCACGCGAGTTACCATCACCAACTGATGTGGCGGGTTCAACCCGTAACACGTGATGCCGGCTTGCAGCGCCTGATCGATCTCATTGATCAGTGTTTGCTGGCACGCCCGCGCGACAATGCGACGTTTCAGGCCAGCCGCAAGGTCATGGCGGCGTTGAACCGCCGGGCCGGGCAATCCAATACTGTCGCGCCACAACGGCTGGATGTATGTTCCGAGCTTGCGCCGGCATTGACGGAGGCAGCCTCGGCTGCGGCTCCACTGCCGGAGCTGGCGGCAGCGTTTGCGGCAATCGAACCACGGCTTTCATGGTGGCGCCGCGAGACGGCAGATCCATCCGATACGCGCTTCTATAACGGCCATGCCAACGCCTCGATCATCGGACCGGACGGACTTGAAGAACGCGACGATGTTCGGCTCGGTGTCTCACTGCTGGCGCCCCAGGTGCTGTATCCAATCCATGAGCACCCGCCGGAAGAGGTCTATCTCTCGCTCACCAGCGGGCAATGGTGGAATGCAGGAATGGACTGGAGCGAACCCGGTCCCGGCGGCACCATCTATAATCCACCAGGGATTGCCCATGCCATGCGGTCGGGGGTGAAGCCCTTGCTGGCGTTGTGGCTGCTGCCGCTTGAGTAGCGACCCTCAACCTCACGCTGAGGTGCCCTGCGCAGCGGGGCCTCGATGCGCCCGCGTGTGTTGAGCCAGACCCTTCGAGGCCACGCCTTAGGCGCGGCGCGGCACCTCATGGGGGCGGAAAGGGATTGACGAATTGAGAGATTGTTGGAAACTAAGGCGAATGAGTTCAGCAGCAACATGCTCTGTGACCTCCGTTGTCCGTTTTGGGGCACTCATACTTGCGTTATGGATGTGTGTTTACACGGTCGCGTCAATCAGCGCAGCTGATCAACTGCCAACTGCATCGGCACCAATCGACCCGATGGTTTTTGAAAGCTACGGAGAGAAGGTATTGATTTTCGGATCCGATATCGCCGACGCAGTGACGAAGGCCAGAGAGGAAGCCATGAAGCAAAACGTAAATCTGGACGAATTAACCCGGTATATGGTGGTTTTTGACACGGGTAAACTTCGTGTCGGCCTAGCTCCGCCTTATAAGGGTGGGTTGGATGGACCAGAGTTCCGGGTGGAGTTTCGGCGCTCTGATTTGAAAGTGCTTAGGGTAGAGAACAGATTGCATTGAAGAAGAGGTACAATAATTCGGTGATATTCCACTATATCTTAATCAGGCCCAAACTGCTTAGGCTTCCAGCTATCGGTGGGGAAGGGAATACAAAGTGGAGTATCACTGTAATTCCTGGATTCAATCTGACGGATTACTTTGAATGAGTTATGGTGTGATTCGAGCAGCTTTGACCTTGAAGACTACCATTTTCCTGCTATGCGGACTGTCGTACCCGGCGGTTGCCGAAAAGGAGGGCTTCCTTGAGAAATTTGTCTTTGACTACACCCTCATCAAAGGAGAGTACGATGTTGTTGCACATCAATTCATCGAGTTGGGACTAAGCGCCAGCTTTTCTTCGTACAGTGTTCAACTGGCTGCTTATGACAAACCCGCAAAGGATCGCAGCAAACTTGCACGTGGCGAGAAACTCTTTAGCGCACTTCGCGTGCCAGACGATGTGACTTTGGAGTTCGGCAACTCCTGCTACATAGTAAGATACGACTTTGACGTTGATGACATTCTCTTGCTGACTCCGAATTGGATTGGTCCCAACGGTGGCGCCATTTGCGTGCAGCTTGTATCCAAAGATAGCACGCGGCGTTTTTCCGATCTGATTGGACCAAGATCGGTCAACGGTTTGCCGTGAGTCGCGTTGTGGTGAAGTGGTGAACGGCGCCCACATTATTTCGATTACGGGATTACGGTGCCAGGAGATTACGGGCCAGAGATTACGGTGCCAATCCATTTAGTTATTCCTCCGTATGCTGTCGATATTCTAGTCTCGACCGCCTGGCTGGCGCACGGCGCGCGGTTCCGGCGCGCGGTACGGAACTTACTGTATGATGCAATCTGGCAACAGGCTCTTACCCGAACACCCGCCTGAAGATCGTCCCTACATGCTTGGTGTGGTAACCTAAGTCAAACAAGCTCTCGAGTTCGGTGCCTGACAGCAGGGCGGCGACTTCGGTGTCGGCTTTCAGCAGTTCGAGGAAATTGCCTTCGCCGCGCCACACCGGCATGGCGTTCCTTTGCACGGCTGCATAAGACTCTTCGCGGCTCATGCCTTTCTGGGTCAAGGCCAGCAACACGCGCTGCGAATGGATGAGACCACCCAGACGGTCAAGATTGCGCTTCATGTTCTCAGGGTAGACCAGCAGCTTGTCGATGACGCCGGTCAAGCGCTTCAAAGCGAAGTCGAGGTGAATGGTGGCATCGGGCCCGATGCCGCGCTCGACCGAGGAATGCGAGATGTCGCGCTCGTGCCACAGCGCTACGTTCTCAAGGGCAGGCACGACAGCCGAGCGCACCAGGCGGGCAAGGCCCGTCAGGTTCTCGGTCAGCACCGGATTGCGCTTGTGCGGCATGGCGCTTGAGCCCTTCTGGCCGGGGGAGAAATACTCCTCGACCTCCAGAACTTCAGTGCGTTGCAAGTGGCGGATTTCGATGGCCAGCCGCTCGATGGAACTGGCGACGACGGCCAGGGCCGCAAAAAACATCGCATGGCGATCGCGCGGGATCACTTGCGTCGAGACTGGTTCCACCGCCAGGCCGAGCTTTGCCGCCACATATTCTTCAACGCGTGGATCAATGTTGGCAAATGTGCCGACGGCGCCTGAAATGGCGCAAGTTGCCACTTCCTTTCGCGCCATCACCAGCCGCTCACGGCCGCGGGTGAACTCGGCATAGGCCTGCGCCAGCTTCAGGCCGAAAGTTGTCGGCTCGGCGTGAATGGCATGGCTGCGGCCGATGCAGACCGTATCCTTGTGCTCGAAGGCGCGGCGCTTCAGGGCGGCCAGCAAGCCATCGACATCGTCGATCAGCAGGTCGGCGGCACGCGTCAGCTGGATGTTGAAACAGGTGTCGAGCACGTCCGACGAGGTCATGCCCTGATGCACGAAACGGGCCTCCGGGCCAACGATTTCGGAGAGATGCGTCAGGAAGGCGATGACGTCGTGCTTGGTAACGGATTCGATCTCGTCGATGCGGGCCACATCGAACACCGCGTCTCGGCCCTTTTCCCAGATTTTGGCCGCAGCCGCTTTCGGCACAACGCCCAATTCAGCAAGCGCATCAGTGGCATGCGCTTCGATCTCGAACCAGATTCTGAAGCGGGTCTGGGCATCCCAGATCGCAGTCATTTCAGGGCGGCTATAGCGCGGGATCATGGGTGGCTTTCCATTTCTCGATGTCTTTTGGTCGGTGGTTGACCCTTTCCCCTTACCGTCACCCCGGCGAAAGCCGGGGCCCAGCTTCAATCTCAGTCGAGAATGACGGAAGAAGCTGGGTCCCGGCTTTCGCCGGGATGACGGGATAAAGGAAACAGGCTTGACCTCGACCGCAATTGTTTCGGAACTCCGCTTAACAAATGTGTCGGGTCAGTGCCAGTCTTGACGTCAGTCGCTCAAGACAAAGGGCACAGCCACGAAACGCTGGTTGGCGCCTTCGAAGCCGTGGGCATAGACACCGATGATCGCCACCATGCGATCTTCATCCGTGACGCCTGACGGCGCCACGATGGCCGCGATATCATAGGCAATGGCGCAGCCGCGGGAGGCAGGGATCGCTTCGTCCTTGTAGAACACATGGGCGCTGTCGAGCTTCAAGTCTTTCAGCGTCAGGCTGAAACCGTAGTAGGGGCCGTCGGCGCCGTAGCAACCCTGCGGATCGGGCAGCTTGATTGCCTTGACCGAGATTTCGTGACGCATATCGGTTGCGGCCAGTGACTCTGGCGTCGCTCCCATTGGCCGGTACCAGCGGTCAAACACGATGCGGCGGCGGTCGGCCACCACTTCGGTCGCAGGGTTGGCGGCAATCAATGTGGCTGGCTCGCTGATGGCGTTTTTTAGCAGCAGCGGCTCTGCCATGGCGCGGGCCTTGGCGCGGGCGGCGGAGAGTTTGGCCGTCTCGTCCTCGATCACCGCACGCAATGGCGCGCCATCGACCCAGGTGTTGGTCTTGAGATCGATGATGAAGACGTCCCAGTAGGCAAATCCCGAACCGTCCTGGACGCCATATTGCTCGAAGGCAAAGTAGCGGCTGTCGGGCGAATAGCCGATGACGTTGAGGTTGGCGCCATCAGCTGCTAGTGCGCCGCTGCTGCCCAATGCCAGTGCCACGGCGGCGATCCGGGCCAACATGTTCAGAACGCCCTGAAGGTGATGATCGTATAGGTGTCACGTATGCCGGGAATGGTCTGGATCTTTTCGGCCATGAAGCGGCCGACGTCATCGGCCTCATTCAGATAGAACTTCACCAAAAGATCGAAGCCACCGGCTGTTGAGTATATTTCGGAGGCGATTTCGGCATCGGCGATGGCGGTCGCCACATCATAGGCTTTGCCGAGGTCGCATTTGATCTGGACGAAAAAGGCGCGCATGCGTGCAAGCTCCGGTCAAGGGGTGGTCGAAAGGGCAGGTGGCTGAAGGGTCGCCGGATCGATCTCGGCATAGCGTCCATCGCTCCACTTGAACCAGGCGAATTTCGGCGCGGTCAAATCACCCTTGGCATCGAACGTCACTTCGCCGGTGACGGTGTTGACGCGGTTTCCAGCCCGCAGCCACTCGGCGATGCGCGCCGAATCGGTGCCGCCGGTCGCAACGGCCGCCGTGGCGAAGGCCTGAACGGCCGCATAGGCGTAAAGCGTGAAGCCTTCGGCGCTGTAATCTGAGTCCTTGAATTTCTGCATCACACTTCGCGCCGCTTCGAACTTTCGCGGGTCATAGGTGAAGGTCATCAGTGTTCCTTCGCCAGCGTCCTTGGCCGTGTTCCAGTAGTCGTCGCTCACCAGCTGATCGCCAGAAATGATCTGGGCGTTGGAGCCCAGACCCCGCAGATCGCGGACGATGAGGCCTGCCTCGACATAGGAGCCTGCCAGATAGACGACATCGGGAAATGCGTTCCGCAGACGCTGGGCCAGGTCACCATAGTCCTTGGCGCCGGGCTTGTAGGCTGCGTCGAACACCGCTGTCACACCAGCGGCCGTCAGCGCGGCGCGAAACCGTGCGGCCAACGCCAGTTGCGATGGCGACTGGTCGTTGAGAATAGCGATCTTCTTCCCGTTGAATTTCGCCAACACCAGACTGGCGGCGGCAACTCCCTGTGCATCGTCGCGCGGACACATGCGGATAACGTTCCAGCCGCCGTCATCGGTGAGCTTCGGATGCGAGGAGGCAGGGCTGATCATGACGATGCCAGCCTTCTCGTAGACCTTGGATGCGGGGATTGAGGCGCCGGAGCAATAATGCCCGATCACTGCCTTGACGCCCGCCGAGACGAAGCCGGTGGCGGCTTCGACCGCCTTGCGCGGGTCACAGGCGTCATCAGTGAAGGAGACACTCAGGCGCTCGCCAGCAATCCCTCCCGCCGCATTGATATCGTCGACGGCCATCTGCACGCCGCGTTTCAGCTGTTCGCCGAGCGAAGCATTCGAACCCGAAAACGGACCAGCAGCGCCAACCAGGATATCGGCGGCGGCCGGTGCCGCGCCAAACAGAAGGGCCGCAAGAGTCAGAGCAAAGCGGGCGGGGATCATGTTTCCAATTCCATGTTGCCGCCACTATCAGGTTTTCGGGCTGCTTACGCAACAAAAAGACCCGCGCAAATTCCTG
>JANLTS010000277.1:0-5151 GCA_031363045.1 Hyphomicrobiales bacterium | reverse complement strand
CCGGCTCGCCGATCAGCAGGTGGCCGTTGGGTCCGCACGCAGCCTCGAACTGCTGTCTGCCCGACGGCGGCCAGCCACGTTCGCGGCCGATGCGGTTCATCACCTCGTTATGCGGGCCGTAGAAAATCTCCTTTGCCGCGTCAGTTGTATCGGCAACGAAGCCATGCATGTTGAGGCTCAAGCGTTCCTCACCAGCTTTATGTTCGGCCTTGCCCCAGGCCTCGCGATAGAGATCGAAGAATGGCTTAAACCGCCGGGGATCGCCGCCGATGATGGCCAGCGCCATGGGTAGACCCAGCGTTGCCGCCCGCACCACCGAGTGCGGTGTGCCACCGACCGCAATCCACACCGGCAGCTTTGCCTGCTCCGGCAAAGGATAGACGCCGGGAACAAGGCCATCGCACAGCTTCAACAGCTTGTCGAGCTTCTCGGCAAACAGCGCGTCGTAATCCGCCAGGTCATATCCAAACAGCGGAAAGCTCTCGATGAACGAGCCGCGCCCCGCCATGATTTCGGCCCGGCCATTGGAGATGCCATCGAGTGTCGCAAACTGCTGGAACACCCGCACCGGATCGTCCGAACTCAACACTGTCACCGCACTTGTGAGGCGGATATTTTTGGTGCGCGCCGCACCAGCCGCCAGCGCCACGGCGGGCGCTGAAACCGAGTAATCCGGCCGGTGATGTTCGCCGACGCCGAAGACATCGAGCCCGACCTGATCGGCCAGCTCGATTTCCTCCAGCAGATGTCGCAGGCGATGGCCAAATGACTCGCCCTTCGCCACATCCGCAAACGTATAAATGCCGATTTCCACGATGCCTTCGCTTTCGAAAGTTTATATGTAGGCATATCGATTACAATTCAAGCTGCATCTGGCCGGGCTCTTGTGCGCCGGAGTCGAGGCGATGCAGAAATTGTTTCGCCTCGTCGCTGATCTGCGCCTTGCGGGCCGCATCCATCTTGGCAAGCGTTCGATATGGCATCGCCAAACGTGGATTGGCACCCAGTACCGCTTCATTCCGCATCAGAAAATCCCAGTACAAGATATTGAACGGACAAGCATTTTTACCCAACTTCAAATCAGGGTCAAAGCTGCAGCCCGAACAGTAATCCGACATCCTGTTGATGTAGGCACCCGATGCCGCATAGGGCTTTGACGCCATGACACCACCATCGGCAAACAGCGCCATGCCGTGGGTGTTGGGCAATTCCACCCATTCGTAGGCATCGGCATAGACCAGCAAATACCAGTCTTCGACGTCGCGCGGCGAAAGTCCCGCCAGCAGCGCGAAGTTCCCGGTCACCATCAAGCGCTGAATGTGATGCGCATAGGCCGTCCGCCTGGTGTCGCCAATCACCTGCGCGACACAGTTCATTGCCGTATCGCCGGTCCAGTAAAATGCCGGCAACGGCCGCGTTGCGTTCAGCGCATTGGTCGCAGCATACCCCGGCATCTTCAACCAATAGAGGCCACGCACATATTCGCGCCACCCAAGAATCTGGCGGATGAAGCCTTCAACCGCATTGAGCGGTGCCGTTCCCCACTTCCAGGCCGCCTCGGCTTGCGCGCACACGTCCCGGGCAGTGAGCAGCCCGGCATTCAAATAGGGCGATATCACTGCGTGATAGAGAAAGCCGTTGCCGGACTTCATGGCGTCCTGAAAGTCGCCGAAATGCGGCAGGCACACGCCGATGAAATGATCGAGCGCCGCGAGTGCATCGCTACGTGTCACCGCCCAGCCGAACGGCTCGAGATCGCCGAAATGATCGGCGAAGCGCAAGCCCACCATCGCCATCACTTCCCGGGTGACGGCATCAGGTTCGAAGCGCTGGCGCTTTGGCGGGGTCAGCGATCTGGGCAGCGCCTTGCGGTTGTCGCGGTCGAAATTCCACTGCCCGCCCGCCGGCTCGCTTCCTTCCATCAACAAGCCAGTGGCCCGCCGCATGTCGCGATAGAAGAACTCCATGCGCAACTGCTTGCGAGGAGCCGCCCAGCGGGCAAACTCCTCGACGCTTGCAAAGAATCTGTCGTCAAAGCGCAGTTCCGCATTCCAACTCCGCATCATCTCCCGCACCCGCCATTCGCCGGGCTCCGTCACCACGATGGCGGCCGGGCTGTGCCGATCCCTCGCGCGCCTCACCTCGCCATCGAACGAACCGGTGTTCCCGGCATCGTCCAACCGCACATAATCGACGAGCATGCCCTGATTCCGAAGCTCTTCCGCGAAGTGCCGCATGGCCGAAAACACAAACGTCAGCTTTTGCTTGTGGTGCTTTACGTAAGTTGCTTCGTCCATCACCTCCATCATCAGCACCACGTCGCCCGGCTGCCAACCGCCAAGGCTCGAAATCCCGCGCGTCAGCTGATCGCCCAGCACGATCCGCAGCGTACTCATGTCTTGGAATTTTTCAGCGTTGCCCGGCAGCGATCGGAACAGACCTTCACCTGGTCCCAGTCGCGCGCCCACTTCTTGCGCCACGTGAAGGACTTTCCGCACACCGCGCAAGGTTTGGCCGGAAGCTCCGCCATCTTCCGCATCCGAGGCATGGTCTCAGCCCTTGGTGCGCAGGCCGGACCGCCCACCATCGACGCCGATCACTTGGCCGGTGATCCACGATGCGTCCGCCGACATCAGGAACGCGGCCAGCGCCGCCACATCGTCCGCTTCGCCCAGCCGCTGCATGGCGTGCAATCCGGCGATGGCTGTTGCCATCTGCTCATTAGCAGTCAAGGCCTTGGCCAACGGCGTTTTGGTGAGCGACGGCGCGATGCAATTGACCCGGATTTTCGGCGCCAGTTCGGCGGCGAGCGACAGCATCAATCCCTCAACCGCACCTTTCGCCATGCCAATCGATACATGCGCCGTGAAGCCTTGCGCCACCGCAACTGACGAGAACAGCAGAATGCTGGCAACATCCGCATGTGCCTTCAGCCCGGGGAGTGCCGCCTGCACCGCGCGGAACGCCCCCAGCGCATTGAGTTGAAAATCCCGCTCCACATCCTCATCCGTGATGCGCGACACGGGCTTCAGTGTAATCGATCCAACGCAATAGGCCAGCCCGGCGATGGCCGGTCCCGCCGCCAGCACGGCTGCTTCGAGTGCCGCCCGGTCCAGCACATCGGCCACAGCAAAACTTCCCGAAAGCTCGGATGCCAAAGCTTCCAGCTTCCCGCCGTCACGTCCGATAAGATGAACTTCACCGCCCACCCGCGCAATCCGCTGCGCCAAGCAAGACCCGATGCCGCCAGTGCCGCCAACGATCACATATTTAGTCATGGAACGGTTACGGCAAAACCCGTCTTGCGGTTCAGCCTATGCCGTCCGTGCAGCCATCACCCGCCGCAGCACGAAGGGACCCACAGCCACGCAGAGCGCAATCACCAGCAGCGCCAGAGACAGCGGATGCGTGAGGAACACTGTGCCATCGCCCTGGCTGATGGTCAGCGCCCGGCGGAACTGCGCCTCCGCCATCGGCCCAAGGATGAGCCCGATGATGGCCGGCGCCACCGGAAAATCATGCCGCCGCATCAGGAAGCCGATGATGCCCACGATGAACAGCAACACCAGGTCGAACACCGAATTGCTCAGCGAATAGACGCCGAGCGTCGAAAACACCAGAATGCCGCCATAGAGCAGCGGCTGCGGAATGGCCAACAGCCGCACCCACAAGCCCGCCAACGGCAGGTTCAACACCAGCAGCATGACATTGCCGATATAGAGGCTGGCAATCAGCCCCCACACCAGCGGACCGGATGCCGTGAACAGCTGCGGTCCGGGTTGCAGATTATACTGCTCGAAGGCCGCCAGCAGGATCGCCGCCGTTGCCGAAGTCGGCAGTCCCAACGCCAGCAGCGGCACCAACACGCCAGCCACCGCCGCATTGTTCGCGGCCTCCGGCCCGGCCACACCCTCGATGGCCCCCTTGCCGAATTCTTCCGGATGTTTCGACAGTTTCTTTTCGAGGAAATACGAAAGGAACGTGGGAATTTCAGTGCCGCCCGCCGGCAGCGCGCCGAACGGAAAGCCCAGCGCCGTGCCGCGCAGCCATGGCTTCCACGAGCGCCGCCATTCCTCGCGCGTCATGAACAGCGAACCCTTTATCGGCAGGATCACCGCCTCACGCAAATCGCGGCGTGACGCCATGTAGAGGGCTTCGCCGACCGCAAAGAGGCCGACGGCCACAACCACCGTGTCGATGCCACGCAGCATGCTGGGAATGCCGAACACCAGTCGCGGCTGGCCGGTGAGCATGTCGGTTCCCGCCAGCCCGAAGGCCAGCCCGATCAGCAGCGCCGACATGCCGCGCACTACCGATGAGCCGAGCAGCGTCGTCACCGTCATGAAGGCCAGCACCATCAATGCAAAATATTCGGCCGGCCCGAACAGCAGCGCCAGCTTGACGAAGACCGGCGCCAGAAACGTCAACAGCAGCGTGCCGATTGTCCCGGCGACGAATGAGCCGATGGCGGCGGTCGCAAGAGCCGCCGCACCGCGCCCCCGCCTGGCCATCTGGTTGCCCTCAAGGGCCGTAACAATGGACCCTGATTCACCCGGCGTGTTGAGCAGGATCGATGTTGTCGAACTGCCATACATCGCACCGTAATAGAGCCCCGCGAACATGATGAAGGCGCCCGTCGGATCGAGCGTGCGCGTCACCGGCAGCAACAGCGCGATGGTAAGCGCCGGTCCGATGCCCGGCAGGATGCCGATCAACGTTCCGAGCGTCACGCCGATGATCGACCACATCAGGTTGATCGGTGTCAGCGCCGTTCCAAAGCCGTCGATCAGCGAACTGAAGGCTTCCATGTCAGATGATCCCCTGCAACACGCCTGCCGGAAGCTGCAGGCCCAGCAACCGCGTGAAAGCCAGATAAGCCATGAGGCTCAACACGACGGCGACGATGCCATCCCGCAGAAAACTGCGGCTGCCAAACGCAATGGTCACGCTCATGAACAGAATGCTGGCGGCGGCAACGAAGCCCAGCGGCTTCAACAAATTCATGTGCAGGATCAGGCCCGCCGCAATGATCGCCACCGCCACCCAGTCAGTCGCCGCAGGACTTTCTTCCTCAAACGTTCGGCGCCACGATTGCCAGACAATGACCGCTCCCGAAATCGCCAGCCCGCAGGACACCAGCAGCGGAAAAAA
>JANLTS010000273.1:0-1754 GCA_031363045.1 Hyphomicrobiales bacterium | reverse complement strand
TTCGCCAGCGCCTTGTATTGCTTTACAGACAATACAACAGGATTGCCGCTGTCATTGGGGTCGCGTTTTGCGGTCTCAGCGACTTCGTCAAGGCGTTTGGTGTCAATGCCAATATCTTTCAATGCATGGGGAATGCCGCATTCTTTGCGCAAAGACAGCACGAATTTCAGGAATCCGTTGAAGCCACCCTTGATGCCAAGATAGGCCGCGACACGCTCAATCTTGGTTTCAATCTTTTTCCGATTGGCCACCAGCACGTATGGCATGATGATGCCATTCAGCATGCCGTGGTGGGCGTCGTACAAGCCACCAAAGGGATGCGATAGGGCATGAATTGCACCCATACCCTTTTGAAAAGCTGTGGCACCCATGGCCGACGCCATCAACATATTGCCACGCGCATCGATATCTTTCGGCTTCTTCACAGCCTTGGCCAGATTTTCCTTGATCAGGCGCATTCCCTCCAGGGCCACGCCTGCGGCGAGCGGATGATAGGCTGGAACACAGTAGGCTTCCAGATTGTGGGCGAGCGCATCCATGCCGGTGGCGGCGGTGAGTTTGGCGGGCAGGCCCACGGTGAGTTCAGGATCAAGGATCGCCACCTTCGGCATGATGGCGGGATGGAAGATGATTTTCTTTTCATGGCTGACGGGATGGGTGATGACCCCGGCGCGGCCCACTTCGGAGCCTGTGCCTGCCGTTGTCGGCACAGCAATAATGGGGGCGATTTTGGAGGCGTCAGCCCTGGTCCACCAGTCGCCAATGTCTTCGAGGTCAAACATGGAAATGGTTTGCCCGTGCATCAGCGCCACCATCTTGCCCACATCAAGGCCGGAGCCGCCCCCAAAAGCGATGACACCATCATGGCGGCCTGATTTGTATACCTTGATGCCGGCCTCGATATTGGCCTCAACCGGATTGGGGCGTACATCGGAGAACATGGCGATGCCGAGGCCCGCCTTTTTCACATCCGCGACAATGGCTGAAACCATCGGCATGGCGGCAAGACCGGGGTCGGTGACAAACAGCGGCCGGCTGATGCCATTGGCCTTGCAATGCTCGGCCAGTTCCTTGACGCGGCCATTGCCGAACTTGACGGCGGTCGGGAAATTGAAGTTTCGGTTGGGAATGGTCGTGCTTGTCCGGGTCATCCTTTGGCTCTCTCTTTCTTAGCAGGCAAGTGTACTGACATGGCCTTCATTACCATATTCTAGAATTGTCCGGTCACGTGTCACCAGCGTCAACTCCAAGGCGCGCGCTGTCGCGATCATGAGACAGTCCGCCGGATCGCGATGATTGAAATGCGGCAGGAACGACGCGTTCGCCATGATGCCGGGCGTAAGGGCGCAGACCATGCAGGAGGCCCGCTTGACGAACTGATCGAAAAATTCGATCGCCGGGAATTGCGATTTGAGGCGCCCGCGCGACATCAGCAGGCCGATTTCCCAGGCGCTGACTGGAGAGACAAGGAGATCGCCATCCCTGCCAGCCTCTTCGATCGTTAGACTTGCGTCGTTGTGCAACGTTTCACCGCCGGCCGCAAAGAGAAGGACGCAGGTATCGAGCAGAAGTCTCGCCACTGCCATCAGGGCTCTGGCCGGTACTTGCGGTCCCAGTCCGGTTCAAGGTCCATCGGTTCGGTCGGATCATATCCTTCCGCCAGTGTGAACAGGCCCTTCATGCAACCAAAGATCGGATGGCGCTCGCCGGTCTTTCCAGGCGAGAATGGCGCAGCTGCCCCGGCCAAGCGCCGG
>JANLTS010000495.1:0-5203 GCA_031363045.1 Hyphomicrobiales bacterium | reverse complement strand
ATGCCGCCGACATCAATCGCATCGTCGTGGCGATTAACCGCTCGCAAATCCTCAACGCGCAAGCGGCCCTCGTCACCGCCATCTCAGCCAGCGCCGTGGCGCTGCGGATGATCACCGGGCTAGTGTTTTCGGGACCATAGGCTGGTTGATCTATTGAGTCTGCCGCTTACGTTGGCACCACGGAGCGGCCCTGCCATTCGCATAATCTATCTTATGGAATATTTTCCTTTCCAAGGATTTTAATAATACGATCCTGATTCGCTTGGCTACACATGGTTCCTGGCGCTTTCACTGTCGTTGCGCAGAGATAAGGCGCAAAGAAACGCCACCCAGAAGGATGGCGTCTTGTGTCGGGTAAGCGGGGCCGTCAGGTGTGAACTCTACCGCTCCAAGTCGCCGTAGACATAGTCCGCAGCCCGTGATGCATTGCTGGATGCCGTGAAGATGGCACGGTCGTCATGCTTCAAGAGCTGTATCCAATTGTCGATGTATCCGGCGTGCCGGAGTTCGCCCTGGATGCCAATCGACGCACACAGGAACGCGCTGCATAGTTCGGCCACCAGTTCCTCGGCGGCGTACACACGGGTGCCGAAGCGCCCTTTGAGATCACGGTCGAGGCGCTTCTTGTCGGCTGTCCAGTGCCCGAGCTCATGGAAGCATGTGGCATAGAACGGCGCAGCGGTCGGGAAGGCGTCAGGCTTCGGTATCTTGATCACGTCCTGGGACGGGATATAGCAGGCGTCATTGCCACCGTAGTGGATGACAGCCCCGGTCGCGGTGATGACCTGATCAGCGTGAGCGTTGCGCTCGATCTGCGTTGCCGTTGGCGGTTCTGGCATCGGGTAATCCAGTAGGCGGTGCGGCGGCTGAAGGTGAGCAACGAGGGAGATCACGTCTCCCCCACGTTTCGCGGTGAAGCAATAAAAGCTTTGCTTCTCTGGGGTGACTACGAGTGCTCGGCATCCCCCGGCTTTGCATGCAGGACATTCGCCTCGATAGCTCCCTTGTTCGGTCTTCATCCCTTTGAGAGACAGAAGTACCATTGCGTACTCGATAGACACTGCGGCCTTGATGGCCTTGAAGTCGTAGAATGCCATGTCAACCTCCTTGTGCATCTAGTCCTATGTTAACATGGAGCTAGACTATAGGAGGGTCTGCACATGGGTAGTAAACCAGACTTCATTGCGAAATGCCGCCAAGCGCCTGACAAGGATGGGAAGGAAAGCGAATTTTTCCATATCATCGGGAGCGCCTGGAAGTGGAAAAAGGGGGACGGCTACGTTGTCAGTCTCCAACTCATCCCCACTGGGTGGGATGGAAAGTTCATTCTCACACCGCCAAAAGCCGACGAATAACACAAGCCCGCATCGAAAGGTGCGGGTCTTACTGTTTGTCGGGGTCGTTGATAAAGAAGGGGGAATGACCTACACGCAGCCATGACTCTGTCCAGTGAGCGAGTGACGGCATAGGAGCCGGAAAGGTCTTCTCGGCAAAGCGTGGATCGAACCGATAAAGCCTGGTCTTGCTGCCGCCGATCTTCCGGTCGATCTCCATGGCATTCTGCATCTGTGTCTCGTTTACAAAGACAAACAACACAAGAGCATTGAGGTAGGTGTTGAAATGCTTCGCGAATGGTGATGGTCTTCCGTCCTCACGCTTCAAGAAATGATCCCACTGGCGGATCATGCGCTCAATGGTCTTGCGCTTCATCATGCCCTCTTTTACCTCGGTGCCCCTGTCCACCTCCAAAAAGAAAATTCGTTGTGAACCGGCATAGTCGATGGAGAACATGCCATCGTCGCGAAATTTCCGGCCTCCAAGCTCATATCCGTTTGGAATGGATGTGGTGCGGTGCCTGGGGATAAAGGTGAGGTCACGGTTGCCATTCACGCCAATCTCCATCTCAGCGGTGATCGTTGCCCGCATCAAACGGTGCTCCCACTGGTCGTCATGCCCGTAGTCTTGGTAGCGATGCGCGAGGGCTTTCCTTCCGGCTTCGGTGAGGTCGTACACTTGATGAAGGTTGCGCGGTGTCCAGCCACCTAAAAAGCCGAGGCGGTCATTGTAGCAGCGCTTCAGCAGCACGCCATGATCTTGGCGGTCGGCGCGGGCATTCCTGGTCACCAGCTGCCGCATACGCTTGGTATGCTGGAGTTTGTCGCGCCTTCCGCCAAGCTTGTAAAGGTGAGTAGTTGAGAGGGGGCCATGCCAGTTTTTTGCTTTTTGCTCTGATTTTGCTCTGACATCGCGTGTTCTCTGGTGTTGCAGAGTGTGCAGTATGTGCAGACGATTATGGAAAATCAATGGCTTGGGTGCGGTAAGTGACAGGATGTTGCCATTTGAAAAGGTTTAGGAAACCTGTGCTCTATCCTGCTGAGCTACCGGGACGGCTGCGACCCTGACTTATAGAGTGGAAGGGGCGGGAAAGAAAAGGCCCGGCATTGCGGCCGGACCCTAGATATTTTCCTTGGGATGAAAACTTATGCGGCTTCCTCGGCGGGCGCTTCGTCTTCGGCCTTGTCGCCGGCAACCGGCGCGCGCCTGGCGTTCTTGGCAAGGTAATCTTCCAATTCCTTGATTGCCATATCATCGTCCATCTTCCGCACGGCGGCGATTTCGCGGGCCATGCGGTCAAGGGCTTGTTCGAACAGCTGGCGCTCGGAGTAGGATTGCTCAGGCTGGCGCTCAGAGCGGTAGAGGTCGCGTACCACTTCGGCCACGGCCATGATGTCACCGGAGTTGATTTTGGCGTCATACTCCTGGGCACGCCTCGACCACATGGTGCGCTTGATGCGGGCGCGGCCTTTCAGCACCTTGAGAGCGCCGTCGATCTGCGCCTTGTCGGAGAGGCGGCGCATGCCCTTCTGCTCGGCGCGGCCTGTCGGAACTTTGAGGCGTAGCTTTTCCTTTTCGAAATCGACGATATAAAGTTCGAGCTTGGCGCCGGCGATCTCCTGCTCCTCGATCTGGATAATCTTGCCGACGCCATGGGCTGGATAAACCACAAGTTCACCCACTTTGAAGATCAACTTCTTGGCAGCAGGCGTACTAACGACGGGACCCGACATGGCGGGCCTGGAGGCCGACATGGGAACATGCGGGGGTACGACACGCTGCTGGGGGGCCATGCGCTGGGGAGGCGGAACTTTGGCTTCGGGCGCCTTTTTTACCTCGGGTGCCAGCTTTGCGGTGCTGGACCTGGCTGCAACAGGCTTGGAGGTGGCCGGCTTTGAAGCGATAGGCTTTGAAGCGATAGGCTTGGCGGCAGCAGATTTGGCGGCAGCAGGTTTGGCGGTGGTCTTGGTGGTTGCCTTTGCAGTTGCCGCGGGCTTCGCCTTGGCGGCACTCACCGGCTTCTTTTGGGACGACTTGGTCTTGGCCGCGGGCTTCTTCGAGGCTGCGGTCTTCGTCTTGGCTTTTGTCATTATTTTTCCTTCGCCTTTGCCCAATAAGTTGGAATATGCGCCCCGAATGCGGCAAATAGGGGGACGAGCAGCGCGCCATGACCCCGGCGCGCGCGTTCGGCAGACCCGTTTGCTGTTCCGCCCCATGCACATGAACCCTGCGGAAGAGTGCTCTCAAGCCCCATTCACACATCGTGGGTCGGTTGCCGGCGTCAGGCGAAAAAAATCCGAGCTTTGCGGCCCGGGTTTAAACATCCAATTCGGTTTACGTATTCATCGTCACTTATATATCACAAGTTTAGGCAATTTTAAAGCCCGACATGTCCGTGCACGGTGGAATCTTAGGCCGCACACGGATGAATCCAGTGGATAAGGTTAATTAAAATTATCCATATGCCCGGTTGAGCGGTCCTCCGAACGCCGGAACCGCAGGGCAGGAGGCCAATCCAGTACCGTTTCAGTCACCTTCGCCGGGGTTGGGTGAGAAGAACTTGGCAAGCTTGCCATCGACGCCATCGAATTCCTTGGCATCGTCCGGCGCGTCCTTCTTGGCGGTGATGTTGGGCCATTTTGCCGCATATTCGGTGTTGAGCGCCAGCCAGGATTCGAGGCCGGGCTCAGTGTCCGGCTTGATGGCATCGGCCGGGCATTCCGGCTCGCAGACGCCGCAATCGATGCATTCATCAGGGTGGATGACCAGCATGTTCTCCCCCTCGTAGAAACAATCCACGGGGCAGACTTCGATGCAATCCATGTACTTGCACTTGATGCAGTTCTCGGTGACGACGTAGGTCATTTCAGCTCAACCGTTCTTTAAACCGAACGGCTGTCTAGCAACTTCCGTCATCGCTTGCACCCTCTTTTTGTGGAGGATCGCCCTCCGGAGAAGGCATGCCGGACCGGGTGGCCGTGGTCTCTGCGTAGAGCAAGCGGGCGGTGGCGGCCTCGCCCCGGCGCTGGGCAAAGGTTTCAACCCGCAACACCCGGACGCGGGCGTTGAGGACAATCGTCAGCACATCTCCCGGTTTCACGCCGTGGCCGGGCTTGGTCACCTTGACCCGGTTGATGCGGACATGGCCTGCTTCGATAAGGCTCTGTGAATCCTCGCGCGTCTTGACGATGCGGGCGAACCACAGCCACTTGTCAAGGCGCTGGCGGTTTTCGCCAGCACCGGTCTGGTCATTTGCCGGCAAGCTTTTCCTTCAACGCGCTCAAAACTGCAAAGGGCGAGAGCGGATCCATGGGCTTTTCGGGCCTGGGCTTCGGCGCTTCAAAGCGTGGTTTGTCAAAGCGCGGCTTGTCGAAGCGCGGCTTTTCGCCGTCGCGGGGCTTGTTTTCGTCACGCGGCGGGCGGCCATCGCGTGGCTTGTGGCCATCGCGTGGCGGGCGGGGCCCACGGGCTTGGCGTTCCTGGCCCTCGGGCCGATCGTCACGGCGTGGCCGGTTGGCGTTGCGCGGCGGGAATTCGCGGTTTTCACCCTCGGGCTTGGCTTCACCCGGCACTGCCGGTTGAGTTTCCCCGGCCACGGCGGGCTGGCGCGGTGGCGGGCGGCGATTCTGGTGTTGCGCGCGTTCCGGGCGATGGCGGAAGGGTCCGGTGTCCTTCGGCCACCAGACTTCGATCTCGACATCTTCCGTAGCGATCTCGGGAGCCGCCATTGGTTCCACCGCCGCAGCTTCGGGAGTGACGTCAGATTCAGGGGCGGGGGCTGGTTCGGCGGGAGCCTCCATGGGGACTTCCACCGGGGCTTCCACCGGGGCTTCAACCGGGGCCTCGACGGGCGCGGGCGGTTCCGCGC
>JANLTS010000450.1:0-11314 GCA_031363045.1 Hyphomicrobiales bacterium | reverse complement strand
CCACCCGCGCTGCCTGGCTCTATTTCGTTGCAGGCCTAACCCAGGCACAGATCGGCAAGAAGCTTGGTTTGAACCGCACCCGCGTCAACCGTCTTCTGGCGCAAGCCCGCGACCTGGGACTCGTTCAGATCAACATCATCGGGCGTCTTGCCGAATGCGTGGCGCTCGAGGAACAGCTGAAGACGCAATACAATCTCGATGAGGCGGTGGTGGTGCCAACACCACCCGATCAGGAGTTGATCCCGCAAGTCATCGCCTCGGCGGCAGGCGCGGCATTGGCCCAGCGCCTCAAGGATGGCATGTCGGTCGGTGTCGGCTGGGGCCGAACCTTACGCATGTCATTGCAGGCCGTGCCGCGCCGCCCGCTGCAGCGGCTCTCGGTCGTCTCTCTAATGGGCGGGCTGACGCGCGGCGCGGCCATGAACCCATACGAGACCGCCTCGCATCTCGCCGATCTTGTCGATGCCCAGTGCTACTACGTTGCCGCACCCGCCCTCACCGATACGCAATTGACGCATGATCTGCTGATGGCCCAGCCGATGCTGCGCGAAGTCTTCGAGAAGGCCGAGATGGTCGATCTGGCGTTTCTCTCGGTTGGCGAACTGACACACGGCAATACCATGTCGCGGCTTGGCCTAGTGTCGCGTGATGATGTCGATGGATTGCTCAAGGCCGGTGCCGTTGGTGATATTTGCGCTCGATGGGTCGATATCGAGGGCCGTCTCGTCGATCATCCGCTCAATTCGCGGGTCGTTGCCATCCTGCCCGAACGGCTGCGCAAGATTCCTTGCGTGATGTTGGCATCCGGCGGCAAGGCGAAGACGCCAGCCATGCGCGGCGTTCTCAAAGGTGGCCTCATTGACGTCATCATCACCGACGAGCAATCCGCCAAGGCCGTTCTCGCCATGGAGACCAAATGAACATCGAGGCCGTCCTTGGCATCGACATTGGCACCTCGGGCGTGCGCATCGCCGCGACCGACCGGACCAATACGGTGAAGGCCATGTCATCGGCGGCAATCATGGCTCCGCTGCAGACCGGCTTCCGCATCCTGCAGGACCCCGCCATCTGGTGGGACGCTTTGCTCACCGCCTTCAAGTCGCTCGATCTCACCGGCCTCGACATTCGCGCGTTGGCGATTGACGGAACCTCCGGCACCATTCTGCCGATCCACAAGGATGGCAGCCCCGCCGGCCTCGCCTCGATGTATAACGACGTCGCCGATGCCGATCAGATGGCCCGCATCATCGCTGTGGCACCACGCGACACGGCAGCCCTTGGCGCCACATCTCCCTTGGGCCGCGCTATGCCGATCACTTCCGGCAAGATCATTCACCAGGCCGACTGGATCATGGGCAAGCTTTCCGGTACCTATGATGTCACCGATGAAAACAACGCCCTCAAATCCGGTTATGATCCCATCGCCCGGCGCTGGCCCACGTGGATCGCCAACACCGGTTTTGATCCGGAACGCTTCCCCGCCGTCGTCCCCGCCGGAACGAAAGTCGCGGTCATCACGTCCGATGTGGCCGCATCTCTGGGCCTTCCTCTAGATACTGCCATCGTCTCAGGCACCACAGATGGCTGCGCCGCCTTCCTCGCCAGCGGCGCCTCGGAACCGGGCGACGGCGTCACCTCGCTTGGCACTACGCTGACACTCAAGCTGCTATCTTCAAAACCCGTCTTCGCACCGGACTTCGGCATCTACAGTCACCGCATCGGCGAGCAATGGCTGGCGGGCGGCGCGTCCAACACCGGAGGTGCCGCCATCGGTAAGTATTTCTCTAAGGACGATCTGGCGCGCCTCACACCCCTGCTCGATCCCGATACGCCGACCGGCCTCGACTACTACCCGCTGCCCAAGCCTGGCGAACGCTTCCCCGTCAACGATCCGGCTTTCCTGCCACGTCTTGATCCACGCCCCGCCGATGACCGCGTCTTCTTTCAGGCAATGCTTGAGGGCATCGCCACCATCGAGGCCAAAGCCTACGCCAAGCTCGGCGAACTCGGCGCTTCGCCATTGGCATCGATCCGCACCGCCGGTGGTGGCGCGTCGAACGCCGCCTGGACGGCAATAAGATTGAAGACCCTCGGTGTGCCTGAGCGTACCTCATTGAGTGAGCATGCCGCAGTTGGCACCGCTCGTCTCGCCTGGCGCGGCATCGGCCATGCAAATTAGCGCCCTGAGCGACATCGCCAGCCAGTTCGATGGCATGCTGATCGATCAGTTCGGCGTTATCCATGACGGCCAACGCCTCTATCCCGGAACCCTCCGTGTACTGAGCGCATTGCATGATATGGGCATCCCCATTGCCGTGATGACCAATTCCGGCAAACGAGCCGAAGCCAATCGCCAGCGCCTGGTTGCCATGGGCGTGCCACGCCAGCACTTCATCGATGCCGTCAGCTCCGGCGAGGTCGCTTATCACGCACTCGAAGTCACGAAGGCCCTTCTCATCGGGCGGCAAGGCGACGACTATGGTTTCGCTGGCATCACCTTCGTCGACGATCCACGTGAGGCGCAGGTGATTCTCATCCTCGGCTCCAACGCACCGGCGACGTCACTCGACGAATACCGCAAATTGTTCACCGGCCTCACGCTCCCCGCCATCTGCTGCAACCCCGACAAGCTGATGCTGACACCTCATGGCCTCATGCCCGCCCCCGGAGCCATCGCCGCACTCTATGAGGAGATGGGCGGCAAGGTCTCCTGGATCGGCAAACCCTACGCGTCGATCTACCAACACGCCGCCAAACTCATCGGCAATCCCAAACGCATCCTCTGCATCGGCGATAGCGCCGAGCATGATGTGGCGGGCGGCCGCAACGCCGGCTTCTCCACTCTTCTCGTGATGACCGGCATCTCCCAGGGCCTCGATCTGGCAACGCTAACGCCACAACCCGATTTCTGGATGGACTCCTTCACATGGTAGAACTCGACCAGCTTCGCACCCTCTCAGCCCGCGCCGGTGCCGATCCGCTGCTGGTCCAGGCCGCCGGCGGCAACACTTCGCTCAAGGACCACGGCACCATGTGGATCAAGGCGTCCGGCACCTGGCTGAAGGATGCCGCCACGCGCGATATTTTCGTCGCCGTTGATCACGCGGCAATCCTCATTGCCCTTGCCCTGAATGATCCAGCTTGCGAGTCCTGCACCAGCTTTGTTCGCGCCGATCTCAACACAACCGGCTTGCGCCCCTCGATCGAAACCACCGTCCATGCCTTGATGCCGCAGCGCGTTGTCGTCCACGTCCATTGTGTGAATACCATCGCCTGGGCCATTCGCGCCGATGCCGAGGTTTGCCTGGCGCAGAAACTCAAGGGCTTTGACTGGGCCTTCATCCCCTACGCCCGCCCCGGCCTGCCGCTGGCCGCTGCGATCACCTCCCGAATGCGTCCGGGCATCGATGTTCTGGTTCTCGGCAATCACGGCCTGGTGGTAGCAGCCGAGACGGTGGAAGCCGCCGATGCGCTCTTGAACCGCGCCGTCACCGCCCTCGCACGGCCCGTCCGCACGCTTGTGAAAGCCGATCGCCAGGCACTGGCCAAGCGCTGTGCCGGCACCGCCTATCATCCAGCCGTCATGGATGAAACTCATGCGCTCGCCACCGATGCACTTGCCCTCGTGCGGGGTAAATCGCTGGTCTTCTATCCCGATCACGTGGTGTTCTTAGGGGTCGGCGTCGCCACCAACTTCGATGACGATCCGCCGCTCGCCGCCATTCCCGGCGAAGGTGTCTTCATCCACAACGACGCCAAGCCCGCCATCGAACCAATGGGCCGCTGCCTCGCCGATGTCATGCGCCGCGTTGAAGAAACTGACCCGCTTGTCGCCTTGACAGATGCCGACATCGACCGCCTCGTCAACTGGGACGCCGAGAAATATCGCCAGACGCTTAAACCTTAAGCCTTCAGCAGCCACTGATGCTCCGGTGCATTATAAAACTTCCACGTCCGCTTCGGCCCCGCCATTACATTGAGATAGTAGAGATCATAGCCGTGCGTTGTCGCGCACGGATGATAGCCCTTCGGCACCAGCGTCACGTCGCCATCCTCCACCGCCATCGCCTCGTCCAATGAGCGGTCATCGGTATAGACGCGCTGGAAGGCGAAACCTTGCGGCGGATTGATGCGATGATAGTAAGTTTCTTCCAGCAAAGATTCATGCGGAAGATTATCCTGGTCATGCTTGTGCGGCGGATAGGACGAGGTATTGCCGCCCGGCGTGATCACCTCCACCACCAGCAATCCCTCAGCTGGCTCCCATTCGGGGATAATGTTGGTCACATGCCGCACATTGGAACCCTTGCCGCGCGTCTCTTGATGCAGCGCATCGGGGCCGATCATCCGGGCCGGCAATTTGCCCTCGCCCGGCGCCGTACACACGGCCAAAGTGACACCGTTCTCGGCCTTCACCGACCACGCCACGCCCGCCGGCACATAGATCGACCATGGCTTGCCTTCGAACGGCGAGGAACGCTCGCCAATCACGCCGAAATCCTGTGAACCCGCCGCCACCTGGCCCTTGCCTGAAATGAACACCAGGCAAACCTCACGCCCCGCCTCGCCACCTTGCGCCGTCTGCCCTGGCTTCAACTTCCACAGATCGAACCCGACATAAATCCAGCCGGCCGTCTGCGGCGTCACCCGGACGATCCGGCCTTCATCAGCCTGCGGATGAATTTTGAGTTTCGACATGCCGCTCTCTCCTATTCGCCCACCCGCTGCTTCTTGCGGCCATCAATGTAGCGTTCGCGCGCCGCGTTCACCTGAGGACGCACCGATACTTCCGGCACCACCACGTCCCACCAGAAGCCACCGGCGTCGGTCGAGATCATCGGATCGGTATCGATGACGATCACCGTCGTCCGCGTATTGGCCTTGGACGCCGTCAGCGCCGCCTCGAGTTCAGCCAGTGACGCAGCCTTGAGAGCGATTGCGCCTTGCGCCCGGGCATGGCCCGCAAAGTCGATCACCGGCGAAACCTCATGCTGTGTATTGTAGTCATAAAGATTGTTGAAGCGCTCTGAACCGGTGGCGTGTTGCAATCTGTTGATGCAGCCATAACCCCGGTTGTCGAGCAGCACGATAGTAAGCTTGATCCCCAGCATGACCGATGTCGCCAGCTCCGAGTTCATCATCATATAGGAGCCATCACCCACCATCACCACGATGTCGCGTTCCGGCTGCGCCATCTTGAGGCCGATGCCGCCGGCAATTTCATAGCCCATGCACGAGAAACCATACTCCATGTGATAGGATGATGGCGAACTCGCCTGCCACAGCTTGTGCAATTCGCCCGGCAGACCTCCCGCCGCGCACAACACCGAGATGTCACGGCCAAGCGCCCGTTGCACGGCGCCAATCACCTGCGCATCTGATGGCCGCTCGGCGTTGGTTGCGGCGGTGTAGGTGTCGGCCACCGCCATCCAGGCCTTGAAGCCCTGCTTGGCTTTCGCCGTCCAGCTCTCGGGCGCCGCCCACGCCCCCAGTTCGGTTGAAAGCTCCTCAAGCCCCACGCGCGCATCGGCAATCAGCGGCAGCGCCCGGTGCTTGGTGGCATCGAACACTTGCGTGTTCAGCCCGATGATGGTCTTGGCCTGATTCTGGAACAGCGCCCAGGATGCGGTAGTGAAGTCCTGCAACCGGGTCCCCACGGCAAGGATGACGTCGGCCTCCTCGCACAGCGTGTTGGAAGCGGCGGTACCGGTAACGCCCACCGAACCCATGTTCAACGGATTGAGAAAGGGAAGCGAAGATTTGCCGCCCTGCGTCTCGACAACCGGAATACCATGCCGCTCGGAAAATCCAGCCAGCGCATCGGAGGCTTCCGAGAACAGCACGCCACCACCGGAAATAATCACCGGCTTGTTCGCAGCCCGCAAGGTTTTCACAGCGTCGGCCAATTCGCTGTCGTCAGGCCTTACACGCCGGTTGCTCCACAGCCGTTCGGCGAAGAAGCTTTCCGGATAATCATAGGCTTCGGCCTGTACGTCCTGACAAAAGGCAAGTGTCACCGGTCCGCAATCGGCGGGGTCGGTCAACACCACCATGGCGCGGTTCAACGCCGGGATCAGTTGCTCCGGCCGCATGATGCGATCGAAGTACCGTGACACCGGCTTGAAGCAGTCATTGACAGATGCCGTGCCATCGCTGAAATTTTCGATTTGCTGCAACACCGGGTCGGGCCTGCGATTGGCGAAAATATCGCCAGGCACGAACAGCACCGGCACGCGGTTGACGTGAGCTACCGCCGCCGCCGTCACCATGTTGAGAGCTCCCGGCCCGATCGATGTGGTGCAGGCCATCATGCGCTTGCGCCGCTTGGCCTTGGCATACGCCACCGCCGCATGTGCCATGGATTGCTCGTTCTGGCCACGCAATGTCGGCAATTCTTCGCGCACTTGGAACAGCGCTTCACCCATGCCTGCAACATTGCCATGGCCGAAGATCGCCCACATGCCGGCAAAGATCGGAACCTTGCGGCCGTCCTCGATGGTCATCTGCCGCGTCAGGAATCTCACGAGCGCTTGCGCCGCGGTCAGGCGAATGATCTTGGTCATCGGCTTCTCCCAGTGCGCAGGCCTTGCCCGCGCGGCGTTGAATTGATCAGGCGGTTTTGGCGCGCCGCGCCTTCTGCCACAAGTCTACAAGATTTCCGAAACGTTCCGCCATATCAGCTGTAGCCGCGGCATCGCTCATCTGCCCTGCCAGCCACTGCTGTGCTGCATGGTTGAAGATAGTGCGGCCAACGGCAAAACCCTTGACAAGAGCCTGCCCCGCCACGGCATCGAATGCCTTGGCGAGTTCATCCTGCGGCGCCTCGAGGCCAAGCAACACAATGCCCCGGCACCACGGGTCATTGCGGCGGATGACGGTGGAAACATTATCCCAGGCCACTGAACTTACTTGCGGCTCGAGCTTCCACCAGTCCGGCTTGATGCCGAGGGCATAATGCTCTTCAAGTGCCCGGGCGATGGTGGTGTCATCAAGGCTACCGTGTTTGCCGGCAATGATCTCGATCAGCAACTCGCGGCCAACTTTGCGAGCGGCTTCATAAAGTGTCCGCAGCTTCTGCGCTTGCTCGTCCTTCAGTTCAACCGGGTCGTCGGGATGGTAGAACGACAGGCATTTGATAGTATGGGTGACGGGCCAGTCAACCAACCGCGCTCCCACATCTTGACCGAACTCGAAACGCAACGGACGCGAGCCGGGTTTTTCCAGTGGCCGCCCAACCCATAATCCCAGCTTCGCCGCATCGAACATCGCTTCCCGGCCATAGATGTCATCGAGCAAAGTTCCAAATCCAGGTTGGCCGCCTGAAACCTTGGCAATAGCTGCGATCGCCAGCCGCTTGAAGTCATTCAGCCGTGAGCGCGGTGTCCCGATCTTGTCGGCCATGTCCTCGAGTTGCATACGATGGTCAATGGCCAGCGCCAGCAACTGTTCCGGCTGTGCGCGCCGCGTCGTCGCCCAGTGCACATGGTTGATGGCTTCATCCTTGCGCAGCGCCCGGTGCGGGCTGCCGTGCGTCAGGAAATACTGCAGCTCGTCCCACGTCGGGATTTCCGGCGAACACAGTAGCCGCGACACCGCAAAGGCGCCGCAGGCATTGGCCCAGGTGGCTGACGTCGCAAAGTCTTCGCCCTTCAGCCAGCCGCGTAAGAAACCCGACAGGAAGCTGTCGCCTGCACCCAGCACATTATACACCTCGATCGGAAATCCTGTGCCGACGATGCCCTTGTCGAGTGCTTGCGGGATGGCGTCCGGATAGACAACGCATCCCATCGGTCCGCGCTTCAGCACGATGACGCCTTTGGATAGCGAGCGGATGATGCGAAGCGCGTCGAGCGTATCTTCTGTGCCCGCCGCGATATGGACTTCTTCCTCGGTGCCGACAATCAGGTCGCAATCCGGCAGAATGGTCTTCAGGTGTTCCGACACCTTGTCGGACTTGATGTATCGCTCTTCGCCAGCCCCAAGGCCAGCGAGGCCCCAGAGATTGGGGCGATAATCGATATCGAGGATCACTTTGCCGCCATTGGCCTTGGCAATGCGCATCGCCTTCCTCTGCGCGGCATCGGTATGCGGCTTGGAAAAATGCGTACCCGTTACCAACACTGACGCAGATGACTTGACGAACGCCTCATCGACATCGGCCTCGTTCAGCGCCGAGTCGGCGCAATTGTCGCGATAGAAGATGAGGGGGAAGGTCTTGTCGTTCTCCACTGACAAAAGCACCAGTGAAGTCAGGCGGGTGGGATCGGTGACGATGCCGTCAAGCGCCACGCCCTCACGGCCCATCTGCTCTTTTACATAGCGGCCCATTTGTTCGTCGCCGACCCGGGTGATGAGGCCGGACTTCAAACCGAGCCTTGCCGTGCCGATGGCGATGTTGGAGGGACAACCGCCCACCGACTTGGCGAAGGAGGTAACGTCCTCAAGCCGCGAACCGATCTGTTGGCCATAAAGGTCAACCGAGCAGCGCCCGACGGTGATGACGTCCAGCCGCTTTTGGACACCCGGACCTGACGCCATTTTGACCTCCGATTTTGTATTTGTCTCTTGACAAGATGAAACAACAATTCCAAAGTGATGTCAATTCAGAATGTTTGTTCTAAAACTGAAAGAGCTTGAATCCACTCCCACCGGCCCAAGTTGATCGAAAACTGATGCCAATCTTGGAATCCGAGGGCGAGAAAATCAATTCAACAATCTTTGGTTGAATTTTTGGGTTCGCTCTCGCGGAGATGGGTTGGGACGGCGGGATTTATTGTTGACGCGTGTCAACTGTTCGGGGCGAAAAGACGCCAAAAGAGACGACAAAAACACGCCAAAAGACGGCGAAAAGACGTGCATTTACGTGCGCGGGACGGCAGATTTACGTGACCAATTGGAGGACCTGAGATGTTGAGATTTGGTATTCTGGGCGCCGGCCGCATCGGCAAGGTGCACGCCCGGACGATTGCGGCGTCGGGCAAGGCCACCGTCGCCTACCTGGCGGATGCCATGCCGAAGGCGGCGGCTGACCTCGCAGCCGAAGTCGGCGCCAAGGTGGCCTCGGTCGAAGACATCATCAAGGCCAGCGACGTCGACGCCATCCTCATCGCCACGCCCACCCCCTTCCATGCCGAGCAGATCGAGGCGGCCTCCAATGCCGGCAAGGCCGTACTCTGCGAGAAGCCGGTGAGCCTCTCGGTGGCCCGCATCGAGCAATGCCTCAAGGTCGTCGAGAAGAACAAGACGACGCTGATGATCGGCTTCAACCGCCGTTTCGATCCCAACTTCGCCAGCCTCGCGGCACGCCTGCGCAAGGGTGACATCGGCTCGGTCGAGATCGCCACCATCATCAGCCGCGATCCCTCACCGCCGCCTGCCGAATATGTGAAATCCTCAGGGGGGCTGTTTCGCGACATGATGATCCATGACGTCGACCTCGCCCGCTTCCTCGTCGGCGAGGAATTCGTCACGGTGAGCGCGCTGGGTTCAGCACTTGTCGACAAGGCCATTGGCGAGGCGGGCGATGTCGATACCGCCGCCGTGCAGATGCAGACTGCAAGCGGCAAGATCGCCGTCATCACCAACTCGCGCCGCGCCACCTATGGCTACGACCAGCGCATCGAGGTGCACGGTTCCAAGGGCATGCTGCGGGCCGGCAACGTGCACAACACGACGGTCGAGATTGCCAACGCCGATGGCTTCCACGGCGACCCGGTGCTGAATTTCTTCACCGAGCGATATGGGCAGGCCTATGCCAACGAGGTGCTGACCTTCATCGATGCCGTCACGAACAAGAAAGCCTTGTCCCCCAACGGTTATGACGGCTTGCAGGCGCAGAAGCTGGCGGATGCCGCAACCGAATCCTGGAAGACCGGCAAGCCCGTAAAAGTGAGCTAAGACCCATGAATCTCGAGTCTCTCTCCAACTTGTCGCTGGACGGCAAGACCGCCGTCATCACCGGCTCGACGCAGGGCTTAGGCGAAGCGATCGCCCACATGTTCGCGGATCGTGGGCTCGCCAATCTGGTCATCACCGGCCGCAACGCCGAGCGTGGCGCCAAGGTCAAGGCAGCACTCGAGGCCAAGGGCGTCAAAACCGTCTTTGTACAGAGCGATTTGACCAAGCTCGATGAAGTCCGCAAGATCGTCGCGGCCTGCGATGCGTCGTTCGGCAAGATCGACGCGCTGGTGAATGCGGCCGGCATGACCGACCGCGGCACCATCTGGGATACGACGCCGGAACTCTACGACCAGATGTTCGACACCAACGTCAAGTCGCCGTTCTTCCTCATGCAGGACGCACTGCACCTGATGAAGACGTCGAAGACCAGCGGCACCATTGTCAATATTCTCTCGATGTCGGGCTATGGCGGCCAGGATTTCATCACCGCCTATTGCGGCTCGAAGGGGGCGCTGGCGGTGCTGACCAAGAACGTCGCCTACAGCGTGATGAAGTATCGCATCCGGGTGAACGGCCTGAACATCGGCTGGATGGATAGTCCCGGCGAGGACCGCATCATGAAGACCTATCACGATGCCGAGCCGGGCTGGCTCGCCAAGGCCGAGGCTGGGAGGCCGTTTGGCCGCCTGATCAAAACAGCCGAAGTGGCCCGCACCGTGGCCTATCTATCGAGTCCCGAATCGGGCCTGATGACCGGCTCGATCATCGACTTCGACCAGCAGGTCATGGGCGCCGGAAACGCGCCCGCCGAGCCCCCCGCCGCCGTCTGGTAGGGCGCGCTGAATCCCTCCCGGACGGCCGCGAAATCGGCCGTCCTTTTGCTGTTTTGATGCCGGGTTAAGTCGTCTTTTGCACGTCTTTTGGCGGGTTTTTGGCGTGGGAAATGGCGCGTTATGGGAGAATTTAGCTGACACCGTCAACTATCGAAATAGGACTAAAGTCAGAACGTCTGTTTCACGCCTGGTGTGCTATGGAACCCGCCAACCAAAACGGGGGGACGGCCAGTGGATGACGTGAAGGATTCGAACGGCAACATTCTGAACGACGGCGACAGCGTTCATGTCATCAAGGATTTGAAGGTCAAGGGTGCGGGCGAAACGCTGAAGCGCGGCACGCTGATCAAGAACATCCGCCTGACCGGCAACCCGGCAGAGATCGAAGGCCGCACCGGCACCATCAAGGGCCTGGTGCTGAAAACCGACTTCGTGAAGAAGGCGTGAGGAGAGGGCGGCTTGCCCTCATCCGGCCTGTCGGCCACCTTCTCCCATTCTGCGAACGGGAGAAGGCACACGCGGTGAACGTTCCCGCAATCTGGTCGGCTCCTCCTCTCGCCGTCATCCCGGCGAAAGCCGGG
>JANLTS010000436.1:0-22180 GCA_031363045.1 Hyphomicrobiales bacterium | reverse complement strand
GTGCCGAGGCGCTGGTCGTTGTGGCGTATGCAGGCGACTCGGGCGCCAAGATCGTCAAGCAGTCGATTGAAGGCGGCTTGTTCACACGCTTCATCGGCACCGACGGGTTGCGCGACGATCTGCTGATCAAGGATGTCGGTGCCGACGCCCTCAAGACATCGTTCTTCTCCTCGCCGACGTCACCCGCCGACAATCCGGCCCAGAAGACACTGCATGATGCCTTCAACGCCGAGTTCAAGGAAGGCGCCGACAAAGCCTTCGTCGACCAGACCTATGACGCGACCTTCCTCACCCTGCTGGCAGTTGAGAAGGCAGGCTCTGCCGACCGTGGCAAGATCGCCGCCGCACTGCGCGAAGTGGCTTCCGCACCAGGTGAAAAAGTTGGTCCCGGCGAATGGGCCAAAGCCAAGGAACTGATCAAGGCTGGTAAAGACATCGACTATGACGGCGCTGGCGGTGCCTATGATTTCGACGCCAATGGCGATGTCACCGGCTATATCGGCCGATTTGTCGTCGATGGCACATCCTACAAACAAACAGCGGTCGTGGAATGAGCGGACACCCTCTCCGGATCTTGTGCCGGAGAGGGTAACTCCAATGATCAGGCTCGAAGCGATCAGCGTTGACTTCGGTGGACTGCGGGCCGTCGACAACGCCAGCTTTGAAATCGCAGCGGGCCGCATCACCGGCCTCATCGGTCCGAATGGCGCTGGCAAGACCACGGCATTCAATGTCATTGCCGGTGGTATCATGCCAAGTTCCGGGCGGGTGCTGCTCGGCGGCGAAGACATCACGGGTTTGAAGCCACACCAGCGTGCCGCCCGCGGGCTGGCCCGGACGTTCCAGATTCCGCATGAATTCTCGCGCCTCACGGTGCTTGAAAACCTGATGGCGGCGGCAGCCTCGCCGCTCGGCGATAATGTCTTCAACTCCATTTTCCGACACGCAGCGTTCCGGTCGGAAGAACGCGCCACATATCGGCAAGCGCTCGGCGTGATCGAACTTCTGGAACTCGAGCGCGTGGCCGAAGAGAAGGCCGGCAATCTGTCGGGCGGCCAGAAGAAACTGCTCGAACTGGGCCGAGCCCTGATGCGCGATCCCAAAATCGTGCTGCTCGATGAAATCGGTGCCGGCATCAACCGCACGCTGCTGGCCAAACTCTCCGACAAGATCATGCTCTTGAACCGCGAGCGCGGCTTGACCTTCTGCCTGATCGAACACGATCTCGACTATGTCTCGAAGCTTTGCGACCATGTGGTGGTGATGGCCCAAGGTGCCATTCTCACCGAAGGCTCGGTAACTGAGGTGCGCCGCGACGAGCGGGTGATCGAGGCCTATTTCGGCGGCGGAAAATACGAGGCGCAGGCGTGACCGCGTTGCTGTCGGTGAAGGGCCTGACCGCTGGTTATGGTGCCACCGCCATCATCGAGGACATTTCGCTGGAGGTGGCCAAGCATGAAATCACAGTGATCATCGGCCCCAACGGTGCCGGCAAGTCGACGCTGCTCAAAACCATCTTTGCACTGACCAATACGATGACTGGGACTATTCAATTCGAGGGTCGCGATATCACCGGCCTCAAGACGTCAGCACTGGTGCCGCTCGGCATCTCGGCGACGCCGCAAAGCCGCAATGTCTTTCCCAGCCTGACAGTCGAGGAAAATCTCGACGTCGGCACCTATGCAGCACCGCCGCCCGACAAAGCGCGGACGCGCGATAAGATCCTCACGCTGTTTCCCGATCTTCGCGGCAAGTTGAAGCAGGCTGCGGGCGAATTGTCCGGCGGCCAACGCCAGATGGTGGCAATGGGCCGTGCCCTGATGAGCGAACCGAAGCTGCTGCTACTGGATGAACCGACCGCCGGACTGTCACCTGCTTACCTCGAGCGCATATTCGACCTGCTCCTCGACATTCGTGACGCAGGCATCACCATTCTGATGGTCGAACAGAATGCCAAGCAAGCCTTGCGCATTGCCGACCGCGGGCACGTGCTGGTGACCGGCCGAAACTTCGCCTCGGGCACCGGCAAGGAATTGCTGGCCGATGACAATGTGCGCCGGTCCTTCCTTGGCGGTGGTGCGCAATGATCGATTTCATCAATTTCTATTTCGTTCCAGCCCTGGCAATTGGCAGCGTCTATGCGCTGGGCGCCGTCGGCATCTCGATGATCTTCGGCATCCTGCGCTTCGCCCATTTTGCTCATGGCGACCTGATGACGGTTGGCGCCTATGGTGTGCTTGCGGCTTGCGCCATCATGCCGGTTCCACCGCTCCTGCTGCTGCCCTTCGGTATCGCACTGGCGATTGCCGCTGCACTGCTGGTCGACAAGATTTTCTACCGGCCGCTGCGCAAGCTGCCGACCATCTACACGGTGATCTCGTCGTTCGGCGTGGCGCTGATATTCCGCTCGCTGCTGCAATTGCTTTGGGGCGCGGAAAACCAGGTGTTCGTTCCGGGTGTCCGGCCGCCGCTGGTGTTGCTCGAAACGTTCCGCATCTCGCTGCTGCATGTCGAGGCGATCATCACGACGGCGGTCATTGCAGTCCTGCTGCACGTCTTCCTGTCGCGCAGCCGCACCGGGCGCTCGATGCGCGCCGTCGCCGATGATGTCGAGCTTGCAGCTATATCGGGCATCGATACCGAGATGGTGATCCGCTGGACCTGGATCATCGGTGCGGCACTGGCCGCCACCGCCGGCGTGTTTGCAGGCCTCGATACCAGTGCGCACCCCAATCTCGGCTGGAACCTGCTGATGCCGATGTTCGCGGCTGCCATACTGGGCGGCATCGGCAAACCGATGGGCGCCATGGCCGGGGGCTTTATCATCGGCCTGGCCGAGGAGCTTTCATCCTACAACTGGATCGGCGACAGCGCGTTGATTTCGCCGTCCTACAAGACGGCCGTGGCCTTTGTCATCATGGTCACCCTTCTCATCTTTCGGCCGCAGGGCCTGTTCAAGGGAAGGTTGCTGTAATGGATGCAACCGGGCTGTTCTTCTATCTGGTAAGTTTCCTCATCGCTGGCGGCATCTACGCGTTGCTGTGCCTCGCGCTCAACATCCAATGGGGAATGGGCGGCCTGTTCAATGCCGGCATTGCAGGATTTTTTGCCGTTGGCGCTTATACCTCGGCTCTTCTGACCATTGCTCCCACGGAAAAACATTTGGGTGGCTTCGGCCTTCCCGTCGCTGTGGGCTTGATAGGCGCGGCGATTCTGGCGGGCGTGACTGGCTGGGCGGTGGCGAGAATTTGCGTACGGCTGAAAAGCGACTATCTCGCCATGGCCTCGATCGGCATTGCCGAGATACTCCGCCTGGTGATCGTCAACGAAAGCTGGCTCACCAATGGCAGCCTTGGCATTTCTGGCGTGCCGCGCCCGCTTGATGGCGTTTTCCAGGGCCGCTCGGCGGATATCTTTTACATGGGCTTTGTCTGGGTGATCGTGCTGCTTGGCTATGTCGTGTCCGAACGTTTGCGCAACAGCCCATGGGGCCGAAGTCTGCGCGCCATCCGTGACAACGAAGTATCGGCTGCGACTGCCGGCAAGGATGTCGAGAAGTTCCGTATCCAGACATTCGTCATGGGTTGCGCCATCATGGGCGTGGCCGGCGCACTGGCGGCACACTATTTCAGGTTCCTGTCACCCTCCGCCACAGATCCGCTGATGGTGACGTTCCTCGTTTGGGTGATGTTGATGGCTGGCGGATCAGGAAACAATCGCGGCGCCTTAGCGGGAGCGCTCGGAATCTGGGCGTTGTGGTCGATGACTGAAATCTTCACCAATCGGTTGCCGCCGGAGTGGATCACCCGGAGTTCCTATATCCGCATGCTTCTGGTTGGCCTGATCCTGCAGATCGTACTGCAAAAATTCCGGGCCGGAATGATCCCGGAAAAGTCTCCGCAGCAGCGTTTCAAGGAGTAGTCACATCGGCCAGTATCCATGTTAGTCACCACATTCAGAAGTTTAAGTACATTTTTTGGAGCAATGCCCTACCACTCATCATACTGTTTGATTAAGTTCCTTGGATGTTTAAAGCAAAGTCCGTGACTATAGCGGGAAACTCATGGCGACGTGCTTTCAACTTGAACTGTTCGGCAGATGCCGGCTCATCAACACTGAGACCAAACTCGAATACGAATTCCGGTCGCGCAAGGCGCGCTGCCTTATTGGTCTGATCGCTTTGTGGCCTGGCGCCCGCATGAGCCGCGAAAAACTGGCCTCTTTTCTGTGGGACCCGGCGCCCGAGGCTCAGGCCCGCACATCATTGCGCCAATGCCTGAAGGAAATCAGGGATTGCCTGGGCGCGGCGGCCGATGACCTGATCGAAGCGAGCCGGCTTGATATCAGGGTGCTGATCGAGAATGTCACGCTTGATGTTGCAACGCTCACCATGGGTCTCAATGCGGCAAAAACCGATGGCGATCTGGCGCTTCGGCTGGCGCGCCTCTGGGAGGGTGAGTTGTTTGGCGAAGTCGTTCCCGCAGCTCCGATGTTCGAGGCCTGGGTGCAGGTCGAACGCACCAGGCTGAAAGGTACGTTATCGGGCCTTCTGACCGATCACCTGCAGCAGCTAGTCGCCGCGGGCGATTACAGCAAAGCCGATGTGGCTGAAGAACTCGTGCGCATTGAACCCGCGCATGAATATGCCTTTCAGTTTCTGATGCGGTTTCATGCCTCTCGCGGCGATCAGGCGGGCGCCCTGAGGCAATTTGCGAGAGTCGAGAAAGCGCTTGCCGACGAACTTGACAGCGAACCTTCGCAAGAAACGATTGATCTTCTGGTTGCCATCAAGCGTGGCGACGGTTTAGTAAAACTGCCGGAAGCCAGAAGCAACCAGCCGGGCAATGCCGTGGTCGGTAAGGCCAACGCCCGTGGTATCCCCAAGATCGCCATCAGACCGCCGCTGACGCGTTATGACGGCAGCAGCAAGGACTACCTTGCGGATGGATTTTCGGGCCTGCTCAAGCTCTGCATGTCGAGGTTCCGATGCTGGATGATTATTTCCTGGCCAAGCACTGGCTTCGATTCACCGCACAAAATCGACTATACCGATCTGGCGGCCAAGACCGGCGCTGAGTATGTCGTCGATACCGTGGTCGACTGGCGCCAGCCCGACGGCAAGCTTTACGTCGCACTGGTAGACTGCCATGACGGATCGCAGATCTGGAACGAGATATTCACAATCTCCGCCGACGACCTTCAAACCATGAGCCATACGGTTGCGGGCAGCATATCCTCAAGGTTGGCGTCGCGCATCGATCATATGGCGCTGCTGCGCTATGCCCGGACGCCGCCCGGCAATGCCGTTGCCTATGACCTTTGGCTTCGTGGCCACCAACTGACCAAGGCCTGGTCGCCGGAGGCCGATGTTGAGGCCAAGGAACTGTTTGCGCAGGCAATAGCCTTGGACCCCGGCCTCGCCTGTGCCTATGCCAGCCTCGCGTCGATCCTGAGTTCGCAGGCGATGATCAGGCCCGGCTACGCCAACGAGCGTGCCGACCGCAAACAGGCGCTGGAACTTTCGCAAAAGGCCGTTTCGCTCGATCCCTATGACTCGCGCAACCACATGAACATGGGATGGAGCTGGCTGGTTGCCCGTTCGGGTGGCCGCGCCTATTGGCATTTCAAGCTGGCTGTCGACCTCAACCCCTATGATTCCGAAACATTGATCGCCGGGGCAATGGCCATGGCCTTCATGGGGCACATCGATCTCGCTTTGGAATGGTCGGGCACGGCCATCAAGCTCAACCCTGTTCACCCCGAATATTTCTCGGCTTACCTGAGCGCCATTCAATATCTGGCGGGCGATTACGCCGGGGCGGCGGAGACACTCATCGCTTGCGGCGAGACCTTCCCCGACCGCTCGGCCTGGGCCGCTGCCGCCCATGCCAAGCTGGGTGAAAGTCACGAGGCTGCCAAAGCCTATGTGCAATTCAGAGACCTGATTGCCAGTCTCTGGGAAGGGCCGGCGCAACCAACTGCCGACCAGTTGCGGCACTGGATGCTGTATCAATCGACGCCGGTTATTTGGGACGAAGGCCGCGACAGGTTGAACGAGGGGCTGCAATTGGCGCAGCAGTTTGCCGCCCCCCGGGTGAGTTGAGTTCCTAGCGGCAGCTACGCATGAAGTAGCGCGCCAGAAGTGTGGGAAAGCCGCCCGAGTAGGTCTCTGCCGCCGGGATGTCCCCGGGTTGTACATTTGTCAGGTTGCCATGCCATGGCACGCGCACATGCATGCGTGTCTCGCTGTCGTGAACCGGAACGATTTCCAGATCATCGGGCGCATAGCCCGCAGGCTTTCCGCCTTGCGCCGGATTCATGGTTCCATCGTTGTGGTGGTACCTGTAACCCCGGTCAAAAATCCACTTCTTGGTGTCGGTTATGAATGGCACCCAGGCGCTGTCTGCGCCGTTTCTGTATACCGAGGTGCTCACTTCGATAATGGCCTTGCCGGCGGCGATATCGCTTGCCGGGTTGGTGCTATTCATTTTGAAGTAACCCATTTGTCTCCTCCTTGTGTGGACAGCCACCACGATATTGGAGCATCGTGATGTCATCGTGAAATGACATTTGCAGCACCGCCTTCTTGCTTGAGCCGCCGTGTCAAAACTGCTGCAATCGGGTCATGGCGAGCGCAGCAACCGACGTGATGCAACTGCTGGAAGCAAGTTTGGCCGATGACTTTCAAGTCGAGTGCATCGATCAACCGGATTGTCCGGTCTTCTTTGCTGTCGCCATGCCGAGGCGGCCCATAGCCACGGGCATAACCCCGAGACTTCCCTGTGGCCGCGGCCTGACGCGGCCAGAAGCGATGTTGTCGGCCCTTGGCGAAGCGGCGGAATTGCGGGCGAGTCTCGCGACAGCTGAAATCGTCACGCGCATGGGCGGTCGAAAGCGGAACGGCCTGGCCTATTTGATGGCCGAGAATCTGGGTTCCGCAGCTCTGGTTGAAGTTCAGGCCCAGGAAGTATTTCTGGATTGGGCAGAAATCGCTGCCGAGCCAGCCCGTTTCACCGCCAACTCCAGCGGCTGCGCCGCCTGGCCCGATCTCGAAGGCGCAACCGAGCGTGGCTTGCTGGAATGCATTGAAAGGGACGCTCGAGCCTTGTGGTGGTATGGCAAACTGCAATGCCCACAACGGCCGCATCACGCCTTGGATGACATTCAGCCGCGATTGTCATGGTGGCTGCAGCATCGGCAGCGAAACTTCACGTTGATCGACGTGACCTGTGACACAGGTGTGCCTGCCGCGGTTGCTGCATCTTGGGAACCGGATGGCAGCAACATTGCGATTGGAAGTGCCGCGGCCCCGACGATCACGGAGGCTTCGCTTTCCGCGACAACTGAAATGCTGCAAACCGAATTGGCTATGAAAGTCGGCAACGTTGCCGGGAACGGCGAGTTGCAAGCCTGGGCGGGTCTGGTGAATGCGCAAGGCTTGCCGCAATTCGCTGGTGCGTTATCGGAGGCTGAAACGCCACCGCTGACGTCGCCGGTCGTGGAACACTTGATAGCATTGGGGCTTGACGTTCTCCGCTATGAATTCACCATGCACGGAGACGTGTTGAGCACTGCACGGATGCTGGTTCCGCAACTCGGCGGATTGCGCCAGAACCAGAAGGTGCACCGCATCATGGATTACATCGAAACCCGTCCGGACCTCACGTCGGTGCGGGCGGTTGCCGATCTCGACATTCGGGAACCTTACTGAGCATAGAGAGAACCCAAACGACAAGGACATTGGACATGGCAATCTTGACGGCGGTGCACGGATCGGGTTCGCAAGATGACGTCACCCAAAGGGAAATCAAACTGAACGAAAGTTTCTCAAGCTACTGTTATATGTTCAAGGAGCAAGCGGAGTCAGAGGCGCTGGCGGTTCCATTTGGCGGGTCGGAGTCATTCTATTTCGGTTGCCTCGATGACTTGCGTTTGGCCATGGAAGAGTTCGGCAACCATGGTGACATGCTGTCGAATATTCCCGCGGCCTATACATACTTTGGACAATTTCTGAATCACGACATCTCGGCACCGGTGCGTGTGGCTTCAGCAGCTGGCCCTGGGCCACATCTCATTGAGGCCGATCCCGATCTTCTAGTGCTGACGACGCATCGGCGAACCGGTGGGCCAGATGCGCAGTTGGCAAAAATGCGCAACGAACATGCGCAACCGATGACGTTGAACAGTCTTTATGGTGGCGGCCCTTTTGAAGACGCTTCCAAATCGCTCTACGTACCGGGCACGGCGCGTTTCGTGCTAGCCAAGGCCTATGATGATCCGAACATGCTGCCGGAAGAGAGGCAGAAGCTGAACCTTGCCGGGAAATCGCTGTTTGACCTGCCCCGCGATGGCGCTCTCAAGATCGCCTTGATCGCTGACCGCAGAAATGACCAGAACCTGGTGATTGGTCAATTGCACCTGGCCTTCATGCTGTTTCACAACCGCGTCGTAGACTACCTTTCAGATATGGCCCCTGGACGCGATGCGAAATCATCGTTCGACGAGGCGCGGAGGATCGTCACCTTGCATTATCAATGGTGCGTTCTGAACGACTATCTCGACAGATCCGTTACAGCAAACCGCAGCCCCTTCCAGGGGATTGCGCCAGGTGCGATGAAAGCTTTCAAAGGCATGCTTAAGGAGCCAGGTATGGTTCCGCTGGAGTTCACCACAGCGGCTTTCAGGTTTGGCCATGCCATGGTCAGCGCCCAATATGATTACAACGAGGTGTTTTCAAAGTCTGGCGTAAGGCCGGCGGACCTGCTGCAACTGTTTTTGTTCACATCGCGCAAGGCAATGAGCAATCAGGCGGTACCGGAAGGTGTAACTCCGCAGGTTCCGCTGCACTGGATTATCGATTGGAACATGTTCCTGGATGATCCGCCGGCCGGCACGGCTGCCGAGTTGATAAACCCGCGCCTGGCGGGCACGATGTTTAGTCTCCAGGAAGACTTGGCCGATAGCAAGATGCGGGATGGATTCGAATCGATTTGTCTGCGCAACCTGCGGCGCGGCTATCACCGATTCATTCCCAGTGGGCAAATGCTGGCGAAGCAATTGAGAATTCCGGAACTGACTGCGGCGGAACTCCTGTTGGGTTTTGGTGACTTCAAGATGCGGCAATCCGGCACGACCGAAAAACTCACAGCTTTGCTAACGGAGGATCAATTTGGCGGCGCCATGCCGGCGTGGGTCTATTTCCTTTGTGAATCCAAGCTCACACGCGGCGGGAGCGCGCTTGGTCCGGTGGCCGGAACCATCGTTGCCGAGACCATTATAGGAGTGCTCAAGCACGACAAGAACTCGGTTCTGAACACCAGGGGTAAAACCGCTACCTGGAATCCACAGGACGATGGCGGAATTCGAACCAGCAAAGGCAAACCCGTCGACAGCCTGCGCCGGATTCTGGAGTTTGCACAAGCTGTTGAATGCGAAAGCTGAGTGTGATGGGTGTGTAGGGCAAGAATTCACGCTGCCACGACGCTCCCGTCACAGTCGATCCACTAATCTCTCCTTCAGACGCCAACCCCCGGCGCGAGAGGTATTCGAGATGAAGAATTTATTGAAGTGCGCCAACCCTGAACGGCAGTGCCGGTATCCGGTGATTGCGATGAACGGCCAGTCCAATACCAGCGGAGGCCGGTTATGATCTCGATCGTCAACCGTTGCCAACCTGGCGTCAGCCCGCTGGCGGATGCTCCTTGTCTTCTCAAGTCATTGCTCGACAGCATAAGCGTTCCGATGGTTGTTGTGCGCCATGACAGAAGTCTGGTCCACGCCAACACGGCGGGGCTGAGCTTCCTGCAGGACGGACGGGTGTTGAAGTTGTACGCTGGTATTCTTCACGCCATGGGCGATGCCTGTTCGCTGATACAATTCGATGAGGCGGTACGTACCGCAACGCCGAGTCTGGCTGAAACGCCGAGTGGTTCAATGATCACGCTCAATGACGATGACGGGTTTCCTGTTTTTGTGCGGGTCCTGCCGGTGCCAGCAGAGCAGCACCTGCGTGAGCGCGAGCAGGCGTTGGCTGCGATATTCCTTCCTCCCCGTCACGGTTCGGTGGACGAAGTGGCCTGTCAGATTCGCGCAGGCCTTGGCCTCACTCCCAGTGAGGCCCGGGTTGCAGCTCTGGTCGCTGCAGGCCGTAACCCGCGTGATATTGCGAAGCTCCTCAATCTTTCGATCAACACGATCAGGAGTCATCTTTCGCGTATCTACTCGAAAACCGGCAGCCGCGATTTGACAGCAGTGTGTTCGTTCATCAACCGGTTGGTACCGCCGCTCGCAACTGCTTAGAGGCGAACGGTGAAGAGTGTGATTGGCCCGATGCCATCCGCCAAGTGAGAATGGCAAGGGCATCTCGTGAAATCCTGCTGTGATCTCTCGACAGCACTACATTGCCGTAGCCGGTCCTTCCATTGTCAATTCAATCACCGTCTGCTGGGTGGCAAGCGGTAGGCAGGCAAGGCCGATCTCAATGCGGCGGGCCCGCGCCATGGCAGGCAATGCGAATTGCATGTTCCTTGGAGCGTTGCGATGAACCGGAATCTGGTGGAGTGTACCATTGTCATCCAGCCAGCTTACCTGCTCGATCCAAAGTCCATTGTTCAATGCCCGCAATACGAGTTGCCCCTTGATATCGGCGATGGCGCTGCCGGTACATGTCACCTTGCGGCTCAAGGGTCCGAGCCGTCTGGTCAGCACAAGGGTTCTCTGAGACAGATTGAGGTTTGGCACTGCCAAGGCTACGCTTGTACATGGACCTGCGGCCAGAAGTGCCACACCTGTTAGAATGAAATTGCGGCGATTCATTTCACGGAGCCTCCATCTGATGTCTTGTGCTGGCAACTCAGGTCAGTAGTCTGGCGGTGGTCGGATAGACGGTCTTCATTCAGTTGGACGAGGTGGAACAGGCAGCTCTTCTGGTTGTGGCCCATCGGATCATTCCCATGCTGTGACTTGATTTGATGTTGTTGCTGGCACGGACAGTGCCGGGCGGCGCAACGACCCAAACCGCACTTGCACCAGAACAATTCCCGTGAAAATCAGAAATGCGCCCACAGCGCGGCCCGGTGTCAGCGTTTCGCCAAGGATCATAAACGCCGCCACGGCGCCGAACACCGCCTCGGCGCTGACGATGATGGCGGCTTCGCTGGCCGATGTGTGGCGCTGGGCAATGGCTTGCAGGAGGTAGCCACCGGCTGTCGAGACGGACCCGATAAACAACAGCTCGGGCAACGCGATGCCGAGAGCGGCAAGCGACGGCATCTCGGCCATCACGCCCCACGGTGTGCAGACAAGCGCTGTTGCGCCGAACTGGATGATCGTCACCAGCCCGGCACGCCCGTAGCGGTTGACGAACTCGCCCAAGGATATCATCCATACCGCGAAACACACGGCCGAAGCGAGACAGAGGAGATCGCCTGTTCCCAGAGAACCCGTGGTGGCGTTGCTCATGAATGCTGCGCCCGCGAGTGTCGCCACCGCTGCGAACCACACCGCGTAGCCAGGACGGCTGCGCAGCATTAACCAAGCCAGGATCGGAGTGATCACCGTGGCTGTGTTGACGAGAAATCCCGCATTGGTCACGGTTGTCAAGCCATAGCCGATCTGCATTGCCGTTGTCGCCATGCAGAATGACACGATGACGACAAGTCCAAGTACCATCCCGTGAAAACTCAGGGGTTCGAGAGATATTGGCCGTGTCATGCAATAGGGCAGAATGACGATGGCGGCGATGAGGCTCTTGAGCCCTGTCGTCGTCAATGGCCCGATATGTTCGAGTACGGTCTGCTGGGCAACGTTGCCTGATCCCCACATGAGGGCGGCAATAAGCAATATGATATTGGCTTGATAACGGGTCATCGGAGAATGCCTCAAAGCAGCCCCCTGCTTTGAACATTCTCTACGGCGCCCGAGCCGCCGTTGTCGTCATCCAGATGGATGAGGCTCCAAGAGTAAGCAATAGAAAATCACTCTGTGGCCTGTGCAGCAACTTTGCTGCCCGGCCCTGTGCTAACCCGTGCCAAGCCCCAAATGCTTTTCGAGATCGAGCCGCACCGCGACGGTTGCCATGGCGATCACCGAAACGCCGCCGCGTTCCTTGTCGATGATGTCGAGGCCACCCTTGACGACATTCACTTTTACCTGGCCATGCGGCAGGCTGGCACCCACCTTGGCGGCATCGACCATCTCCGGCTTTTGCACACCGATCGTAACGTCAATCTGCATGGACTTGGGATCGACATCGAGGCTTCTGAGGAAGGGCAACGAGCTGTGATGAATGCAATCCTGCACAGCGCGGAGTGCGGCCTTGGTATAGTCGCCGCCGTGCATGTCGTTGCCATGGCCCATTTCGAGGATGATGCGCTTGAGGGCCATTATTTTTTCTCCGGAATGTCGAGGTAAACCACCGCGGCGGCATTCGCCATAAGCGTGAGGTTGGTGCCTTCGTCATTCATGATCTCGAGGCCGCCCTCAACGACCTCGACGGATGACTTGCCATAGGGCAGCACTGCCGCAACCGCTGCCTTATCGACCATCTCCGGCTTCGGTATGCCGATGATGACCTCGACGTGCATGTCATGCGGTGACTGACCCAGGGCATTGGCGATGGTCAAGGAATTGTGCCACAGCGCGTCCTTCAGCGCCCGGATGGCGGCTTTGGTATAGTCCGCGCCGGTGAGATCGGTCCCCATGCCGATTTCGACGATCATGCGTTTCAGGGCCATGCGTTCTCCAATCGGGACATTAGCAATGTTGTTGTGAGGGCAATGCCAGCTTGCCTAGTACTGCACACCCTTGGTGAGGGCGCCGTCGATCACCAGATTTGTTCCCATCGTGAAGCTCGAGGCCGGGCTTGCCAGGAACGCAATGCCCTTGCCGATTTCCTCTGGCGTCGCCATGCGCCCCGTGGGGTTAAGCGCCATGGCGGATTGAAACAGGTCCGGAAGATTATCCTCCACATAGTTCCAGATGCCGCCCTTGAAATAGACATTGCCCGGCGATACCGAATTCACCCGGATCAGCTTTGGCGCCAGCTTGTGCGCCAGGCCGTGGGCGTAGTGGATGAGTGCCGCCTTGAATGCGCCATAGGCGGGTGAAGTGAAATCGATCTCGCGCCCAGACACCGACGACACAATGACAATCGATGGCCATTTCGACTTCTCAAGATAGGACAGGCTGGCATTGACGCTGCGCACCGTGTGCATCATGTCGATGTCGAATTCGGCTTTCCACGAGTCCTCGGTGTCTTCTGCGGCAGCAAGCGCTGAGACATTGGCGATCAGGATGTCGATACCGCCGAAGGATTTGGCGCTGGCGTGGACCCAGCCTTCAAGTGCCGCCTTGTTGCCAACATCGATGGCCCCACCGAAACTCTTTACCCCGGCTTTCTTCAGGCTGGCGACAGTCTCTTCCACTTCAGCAACATTGCGGGCGCAAACTGAGACATTGGCGCCTTCAGCCGCGAACATGTCGGCGGCCCGCCGGCCGATGCCCTTGGTGCCGCCGGTGACGAGGACGTTCAAGCCTTTGAGTCCGAGATCCATGACTGCGGTTCCTGTTGCTATTGGCCAAGGTATGATTTGAGGATCGACGCGCCGAGCGTGTATTTCGGATCGACCATGTTGCCGACGCGGATGCGGCCGGCCTGGGTCAAAAGAAAATAAGCCTCGAGTTCGTCAAAGCCATAGTCTGACGCCAGCCAGCGCGTGAGTTCGCGATAGGCAATGCGGGCTGCATCTTCCATTGGCCGCGCCGAACCGATGGTCATGATGAAGTGCTCGTTCTCGAGACGTGGCCATGCGATCTGCCAGTTCTTGATGAGATCGACCTGCACCGTCGTCGTCGATGCCATCTCGACCGCAACGCCGCAAAGTTCGCCGTCACCCTGGCGGCCATGACAGTCACCGAGATAGAGATAGGCGTCCTTGTGAAGTACCGGAAAATATACGACAGCACCCGGCGCCACATCGGGCAAGTCCATGTTGCCGCCCCAGTAGTCAGGCTGCAATGACGATACAGCCTCGATCTGCGGCGAGACGCCAAGCGTTCCGATGAACGGCTCATAAGGCAGCGTGATCCGTGAGTTGAACTTCACACCGTGTTCGGTGACCTCGTATTTCATCACCCGCTCCGGCAGCGGCGGATTGAGAAGTGCTGTCTGAGAATTGGAAACCAGCCCACCGAACTCAGGAATGAGAGCCGAGGTGCCAACCGGTTGTGGTCCACGCGGCAGAATTGATTTGATGAGCACACAGAGCACATCACCACGCTCAGCCCCCTTGACCGCGATAGGGCCGCATTGCGGATTGACGAAAGGCATTGTCAACTTCTGCGACGGCAAGTCGGCTTCCGTTTTGATCGCCCCGCCGAACGCATCCTCCGTCTCGGCGACGACGATATCGCCGGGCTCGATCATCATCACGGGTTTGGCGTAAGGCCCATAAACATAATGATACTCGCCCTGAACCGTCTTGTTGAGAAGGTGCGACTTGCCGGCAACACCGCGCGCCACCGCCTTGCGGCCGAGATAACTGTTTGCGAGCCATGTCATCGCAATGCGTTCCTTCGTTCGTGGACCTCGAATTCGATCACGGTAATTTATCTCCATCGTGGCGTCCAGCAAAACAGCCCGCACCAATCTGCATGACGCCCAGTTGCATTTGACGAAGACCGCGCTGTTGCGCTGCAAAATGGCTTTGCAATTGCTTTGTCCCGGTATGCTTGCTTGACAGAACCGCACAACGAGGGAGATACTCCAATGCCTTTGCGAGGATGCGGCCATTTCGATAGCCAGGCACGAGCACATCGACGAATTGATCCGGGTGGCGGATGGCGGTCACACCGACCGTGATGCGACGATTGTCAATTCCTGGCTGCGCTGTGTCGGCAACTACAAGCTCGATCCATCTGTCTTGAGACCCGCGGTGATCGTAGAGGACAGGCGGTTGCGCGAACATCGCGAGGCGATGGACGACCTGTTGCGCACCGCGCGCTTTGGTGTCGAGGCGCTCTACAAGCAAGTGGCTGGCATGGGCTATGTGCTGCTGTTGACCGACAACGACGGGATCACCGTCGACTACATCGGGGACTCGGCCACCACCGACTATCTGCGCGAGGCCGGGCTCTATATCGGTGCTGACTGGAACGAGGCGCGTGCCGGTACCAATGGCACCGGCACTTGCATCGCCACGGGTGAGGCGATGACCGTTCACCAGTCGGACCATTTCGACGCCACGCATATTCCGCTCAGTTGCACGGTGGCGCCGATTTTCGATCCGACCGGTCATCTCTCTGCCGTCCTCGATATCTCGGCACTCCGATCGCCCAAGGAAAAATCCAGCCAGTATCTGGCATTGCAAGTCGTCAAGAATTTTGCCCACCGGATCGAAACGGCAAACCTGATACGCTCGTGCTCGCGCAACTGGATCTTGAAGCTGACCTCAAATCAAGCTCTGGCCGAGGTCGATATCGAATATGTGCTGGTGCTGGATTCGTCTGGCTGCATCGTCGGCTTCAACCATTCGGGGCGTCAACTCCTGGCGCAGGAACGCCGCAAAGACTGGCGCACTCCAGGCCTCATGCTCGGCCGGCCGCTGACTGATTTCTTTGACTGCGAGATCGACAATCTGACACGCTTCGTGGCATCTCATACCATTGAGCGCAACGTCATCCGGCTGAGTGCTAGTGGACGCAGCCTGTTCATCCAGGTCGTGCCACCCTCAACCATGCGCATTCTGCCCTCGGCCGTGCCAGCCAACGAAGAGTTCAGGCTGCCTGCACCACTGAAGGCGGTGGCTGGCGAAGAGCCGGCCATGCAGAAGAATTTGAAGAAGATATCGCGCTTGCTCAACACCAGCATGAGCGTTCTGGTGCAAGGCGAAACCGGCACCGGCAAGGAATTTCTCGCCAAGGCCATTCATGCCTCAAGTTCCCGGGCCAAGGCGCCATTCGTTCCTGTCAACTGCGCGGCCATTCCGGAAAATCTCATTGAAAGCGAGTTGTTCGGCTACGAGAGCGGTTCTTTCACCGGGGCCTTGCTAAAGGGCAAGAAGGGCCTGGTGCGCGAGGCGCATGGTGGCACGCTGTTTCTCGATGAAATTGGCGACATGCCCCTCAATTTGCAGACGCGCCTGCTGCGGGTGCTGGCCGAACGCGAGATCACCCCCATCGGCGCATTGCGGCCCATCGCCGTGGACATGCGCGTCATCGCTGCCACCCATTGCGATCTGCTGGGCCTCGTCAAGGCCGGAAAGTTTCGCGAGGATTTGTATTTCCGCCTCAATGGCGCGACGATCGACCTGCCGCCGCTGCGTGAACGCCAGGATTTTTCCTGGGTGGTTGCACAACTCCTCGAAAAGCGGCCTTGCACAGATGCCACCCCGCGCAGCATGTCGGAGCCGGCACTTGGTGTTCTCGCCGTCTATTCATGGCCGGGCAACATCCGCGAGCTTGTCAACGTTATCGACTTCGCCTGCGCCATCGCCCCTGACGCGCAAATCGGCATCGACGATTTGCCTGATCAGGTGTTCCGGCGCCCTATGATGGACCCGAGCGCGGCGGGTATTGCCGAAGTCCGTCACCCGAGGGATGAAGCGTCGGCACTGCGTGAGGACTTGCGCCGCTTGGGTTGGAATGTTTCGGCCACGGCGCGGCATCTTGGCATTGACCGCACCACGTTGCACCGCCGCATGCGCCGCTTGTCAGTAAGCCTGCCACCGCGCACGGCGTGAGCTGCGCCACACCTGTGGCGTCTTGCGCCACAGATGCTGCGGCACGTTTCACAACTGTTTCGCACCTGCGAATGGATTGTTGCGGTGCTTGTCTAGAAAATCGGCAGCTGCGCGCAGTTCAAGCAACTGGCACAGACTTTGCTTCCAAATTAACCAAACTAATTAACAAGAGACCAGGGACGAAATGGGAAGCGCCATTGGCATCATCGCCAATCCGGTATCCGCGCGCGACATCCGCCGGGTGATTGCCAATGCAACTGCATTGCAGATCACCGATCGTGCCAACATTGTTTTGCGTGTGCTGTCCTGCGTCAAGGCCTGTGGCGTCGACAAGGTCTATATGATGCCTGAGAATGGCGGCATCCGGCACCACGTCCGGCGCGGCATCGACCGGGCGGAGAACCAGGGACTGAAACACTTCCCGACGCTCGAATACCTTGACTACAAGATCTCCGGCACCGTCGATGATACGTTCAAAGGTGCCCGCCTGATGAAGGAGATGGGGGTCGCGGCGATTGTCGTGCTCGGCGGCGATGGTACGCACAGGGCCGTGGTGACATCCTGCGGCGATGTTCCGATTGCCGGCATCTCGACGGGCACCAACAACGCCTTTCCCGAACACCGTGAACCGACGATCACGGGCCTGGCCGTAGGGCTCGCAGTCACCGGCAAGGTTCCAGCCGGTATTGCCTTCCTGCCCAACAAGAAAATCGTCGTCCGGGTCAATGACCAGGAGGAGATCGCGCTTGTTGATGTGGCCGTCGTCACTGAGCGTTACATCGGTGCGCGCGCCTTGTGGCGGACAGAGACCTTCCGCGAACTTTTCGTCACCTTCGCCGATCCGGAAGTGATCGGCATGTCGGCCATCGCCGGGCTGCTGCAGCCGGTAACGCGCCTTGAAGCCCATGGCCTGCATGTGCGGTTGGCGCCGGAGGATGAGGCAGCCATCCTGCTCAACACGCCGATTGCACCCGGCTACATGCGCGGCATCGGCATCCGTGACTACCAGCCGATGCAGCCTGGCGTGAAATACACGCCGGAACTCAGCGATGGCTCGATAGCCCTTGATGGCGAGCGCGAGATGTCTTTCTCGCACAAGGATACGGTCACCATCGAGCTTGTTCCCGACGCCTTCAGAACTGTGAATGTCAGCGCCTGCATGCACTATGCGGCGAAGCACGGGCTTATGCACATGAATCACGAAACCACATCGCAACCACCGGGAGGAAACACATGACTGCCTCTAAATCCAAGTCGTCCACGGCGGGAATATTCCCGTTGGACAAGCCTGATCTGTTGCAAGCCTATCGCACGATGCGCACCATCCGCGAATTCGAGGAGACGCTGCACGGCGATTTTGCCAAGGGCGATATTCCGGGCTTCGTTCACCTCTATGCCGGTGAAGAGGCCTCGGGCACCGGCATCATGATGCACTTGAAGGATATTGACCGGATCGCCTCGACCCACCGCGGCCATGGCCATTGCATCGCCAAGGGTGTCGATCCCCGTGAAATGATGGCGGAAATTTACGGCAAGGTTTCGGGCTCGTGCCGCGGCAAAGGCGGCTCGATGCATATCGCCGATTTGTCCAAGGGTATGATGGGCGCCAATGGCATTTTGGGCGCGGGCGCACCGCTGGTGTGTGGTGCTGCACTTGCTGCGAAGTTCCGTGGTGACGGCGCGGTGGCGATTTCGTTCGTCGGCGATGGCGCTTCGAACCAGGGCACCTTCCTCGAAAGCCTAAATCTCGCTGCTGTGTGGAACTTGCCCGCCATCTTCGTGGTCGAGAACAACGGCTATGCGGAATCGACATCGCGCGACTACGCGGTGGCCGTCGACTCCTACGTCGACCGCGCCGCGGGCTTCGGCCTTCCCGGTGTGACGGTCGATGGCCTCGACTTTTTCGCCGTCTATGAAGCGGCGGGCGAAATCATCAAGCGGGCCCGCGAGGGCGGCGGGCCGGCACTGCTCGAATGCAAGATGATCCGCATGTTCGGCCACTTCGAGGGCGACCAGCAAACCTATCGCGCCAAGGGCGAGCTTGAAGACATTCGTGAGAACAAGGACTGCATCAAGTTGTTCTCGGAGCGTGTCATCGAGGCCGGTGTCATCAGCCGCGCTGAACTGGCGGCCATCGACCGCGAGGTGATTGCCGCAATTCAAGAGGCCAGCGCTTTCGCCAAGGCAGCCCCGCTGCCGACGGCCGCCGATCTCACAACCGACGTCTATAACAGCTACTGATCGCAGGGAGTAAGAACAACATGGCACGCAAGATCAGCATGCGTCAGGCCCTCAACGAAGCGCTTGACCAGGAAATGACCCGCGATCCGACTGTGTTCGTGATGGGCGAAGATATTGTCGGCGGCGCTGGTGCCGGTGGCGAGGAGGACGCCTGGGGCGGCGTCTTGGGCGTCACCAAGGGCCTTCACGCCAAGCACAAGGGCAGGCTCCTCGATACGCCGCTCTCCGAGTCCGCCTATATCGGGGCGGCGGTTGGCGCTGCCGCCTGCGGCATGCGCCCGGTTGCGGAACTGATGTTCCTCGACTTCATGGGCGTCTGTTTCGATCAGATCTTCAACCAGGCCGCCAAGTTCAAATACATGTTCGGCGGCAAGGCGCAGACGCCGATTGTCATCCGCGCCATGGTGGGGGCGGGCTTCCGCGCCGCAGCCCAACATTCCCAGATGCTGACACCACTGTTCACTCACATCCCCGGCCTCAAGGTGGTCTGCCCGTCCAACGCCTATGATGCCAAGGGGCTGTTGATTCAGTCGATCCGCGACAACGACCCGGTGATCTTCTGCGAGCACAAGAACCTTTATGGCACCGAGGCCGATGTGCCGGCCGAATCCTACACAATCCCGTTCGGCGAGGCCAACATCGTTCGCGACGGCAAGCATGCCACGATTATCACCTACGGCATGATGGTGAACCGCTCGATGGAGGCAGCAGGCACGCTCGCCAAGGCTGGCATCGAGTGCGAGGTTGTCGATCTTCGCACCTTGTCTCCCATTGACTGGGACACGGTGATCGACAGTGCCGAGAAGACCGGCCACGTGGTCTGCGTCGATGAGGCAAATCCCCGGTGTTCGATTGCCTCCGACGTCTCGGCAATGATCGCGCAGGAGTGTTTCAAGGCGCTGAAAGGCCCGATCCAGATGGTGACGGCGCCGCATACGCCGGTTCCGTTCTCGCCGATCCTTGAAGATCTTTACATCCCTTCGTCCGCGGCAATCGTGGCTGCCGTCAAGAAGTCGATGGCGCACTGAACGGCATAGCGAACGAAGTGAGGTTGTAGAAATGACAGATACCCGCATAGTGCCGATCGTCATGCCCAAGTGGGGCCTTTCCATGAAGGAGGGAAAGGTGACCGGCTGGTTGATGGAAGACGGCACCAAGATCAATGTCGGCGATGCGATCCTCGAGGTCGAGACCGACAAGATCGCAGGGTCGGTTGAAGCGTCCGACGCCGGCGTTCTCAGACGCCGCGTTGGGAATGCCGACACCATTTATCCGGTGAAGGCGCTGCTTGGTGTCATCGCCGATTCTTCGGTCCCAGACGCCGAGATCGACGCCTATGTCGCAGCTTACGTGATGCCGGTGGCGGAGGAGGGCGATGACGACCAGGGCCCGAAGACGGAGATCGCCGAAACACCGGCCGGCAGCCTTCGCTATGCCAAGCGCGGCAGCGGCGGCGAGAGTGTGATCCTCATTCACGGTTTCGGCGGCGATCTCGACAACTGGCTGTTCAATATCGACGCCCTGGGCGAAGTGGCGACCGTCTATGCGCTCGATCTTCCGGGCCATGGGCAATCGACCAAGCAACTCGTCAATCCTGGCCTCGCGGCAATGACGGGGGCACTGGCCGGGTTCATGGACAAACTCGGCATTGCGAGCGCGCATCTTGTCGGCCACTCAATGGGCGGCGCCATCGCCATGAAGCTGGCGGCGGATAATCCCTCGAAGGTCAAGTCCATGACCCTGATTTGCACGGCGGGGCTTGGGCAAGACATCGGCAGCTACGTCGATGATTATGTCGCGGCCCAGGGGCGGAAGGATCTTAAACCGGTGCTGGAGCAGCTCTTCGCCGACAAGAGCCTGGTGAGCCGCCAACTGGTCGATGACGTCCTGAAATACAAGCGGCTGGATGGCGTCGAGACGTTGCTCACGTCGCTGGCGAACTCGCTGTTTGGCGGAAGAAAGCAACAGGATGCACCAGGTGCCAAGCTTGGACCCAAAATGCCGCCAGCCCTCGTCATCTGGGGCAGGGAGGACCAGATCATTCCAGCCGCCCATGCAGGAAACCTGCCCGGCGCCAAGGTCCATGTGCTCGAGAATGCCGGCCACATGGTGTTCATGGAAAAGGCCAGCGATGTGAACGCCTTGATCAAGTCGCACATCGCTGGCCAATGACCACTTCCTCTGACATCAGCCGCTGATACGGCCAAGGAAAGGAGGGCCACGGATCACGGAAGCTTGAGACTTACCGCGAGATGCAAAGACGCTGGAAACGCCTTGCATCTCCTGTCTGATCGACAATGAAATGAAAATCAACATGGGAGAATACGCGCATGTTTTCGATACCCAAGAATGCAGTCTACCAGCGTGTGAGCCGGCGCAAGTTCCTCGAACTTGGTGGCGGCGCGGCATCTGCTCTCGGCGCCGGTGGGCTGACGTTGGGCCTCGGCTCGACCATCACCCGCAGCAAGGTTCAGGCGGCCTCGGCAGATGACGCCAAGTGGAAGCAGTATGCCGGCTCAAAACTCACCTTCATGTCGGAGAACACGCCGCCGTCCTTCGCCATCCGCGACAATATCAAGGCCTTTACCGATCTGACCGGAATTGAAGTGACCATTCTCACCGACGATCTTCCGGTCGTTCAGCAGAAGGTCGGCATTGACTTGCGCGGCGGCAAATCGGACTTCGTACTGAACTATATTCAGGACAAGCCCATCGGCTCTCCTTTCGCCGATTTCTACACCGACATGACGCCGATGTTCGGCGACAATACTCTGCCGCAGGATGCCGATGGTTATGGCGATGAGGCCTGGTACGAGAACTTCCTATCGGCTTGCGGCCGTTTCTATGAAAAAGGCAAGATCATTGCCCTACCTTATGACTGCGCCGTAGCCTGCACCTTCTACCGTCAGGATCTGTTCGAGGCGAATTCGAAGGACTACGAAGCCGAATACGGCAAGCGCCTTGAGTTCAGCAAGGACTCGACCTGGAAAGATGTGACGGACATGGCGGCCTTTTTCAAGAAGGCCAAGGAATCGGGCAAGGACGTGCCCTATGGCTACGCCCAGCACCAGGCTTCTTTTGCCTGGACGACCCAGCTCGATATCCAGCGCTTCCTGTTTGCCAATGGCCGCTGGATGGACTGGAACATCGACGACGTCTACGGCTCCAAGACTCCGGGCAAGACCAATTGGGGCGACGAG
>JANLTS010000264.1:0-2210 GCA_031363045.1 Hyphomicrobiales bacterium | reverse complement strand
CGCAATGGCCGCAAGGACCATCGACGATCTTTGGAAAGCCATCGGCAACATTTGCGCTCTCTTCACGCCAGACGAATGCTCAAACTACTTCGCCGCAGCAGGATATGGACTCAACTGAAAGTGCGACGCTCTAGCGCTTCGAGAACTGGAAGCTGCGGCGGGCTTTCGGGTGGCCGTATTTCTTGCGCTCGACCATGCGGCTGTCGCGGGTCAGGTAGCCGGCCTTCTTGAGGATGCCACGAAGATCCGGTTCGAAATAGGTCATCGCACGCGAGATACCGTGGCGGACTGCGCCAGCCTGGCCTGAGAGGCCACCGCCGGAGACCGTGCAGTCAACGTCGATTTCACTGACGCGGTTGGCGGTCACCAGCGGTTGCTGCACCAGCATGCGCAGAACCGAGCGGGCGAAATAGGTCTCGATCGGCCTGCCGTTGACAGTGATCTTGCCCTTGCCGCGCTTTACCCAGACGCGCGCGGTCGCGTTCTTGCGGCGGCCGGTGGCATAGGCGCGGCCCTTGGCATCGAGCTTAGGCTTGGCGGGAGCCAAAGCCGAGCTGGAGGTGGCGGGCGCCAGACCCATGGCGGAGCCGAGGTCAGCGAGTGTCTTCTGTTCAGCCATGATCAGCCTCTCGCCGCATTCTTGGGGTTCATCGCCTTGATGTCGAGCATCACCGGGTTCTGTGCCTCATGCGGGTGATCGGTACCCTTATAGATGCGCAGATGAGTCATTTGCAGGCGTTTCAGCGGACCGCCGGGCATCATGCGCTTGACGGCGAGTTCAAGCACACGATCCGGGAACTTGCCTTCCAGCATCTTGCCGGCATTGCGTTCCTTGATACCACCCGGGAATCCGGTGTGGTGGTAATAGGTTTTCTGCTCGTTCTTCTTGCCGCTGAAGTGAATCTTCTCGGCATTGATCACGACGATGTGGTCGCCACAATCCATGTGGGGCGTGAAGGTGGGCTTGTGCTTGCCGCGCAGGCGGTTGGCAATGATCGCGGCGGCACGGCCAACAATCAGGCCTTCCGCGTCGATCAGCACCCAGTTCTTCACGATGTCCTTGGCTTTCGCCGAATAGGTTGTCATCTGTTTGTCTCTGGCGTTACGGGTCAATGGAAAAGGCGTGAAGGAATGCCCCACGCCCGTTTCAGTGGCTGCCGAATATGCGTTACAGTGGGCGATGTCAAGGAAAACCCTCTGAAAATATTGTCGTTTTTTGATGTGGTAACTGGGTACCTGAGAATTGATGGCGCCATGCAGGCAAACGCCGAAATGACACTTTCGTGCTTCGCTGGCTTGGCCTAGTGTTGCGGTGCTCGGGGAACTTGCGCATGAACGGACTTACCCAAATTCTCACGGCTTTCGTTGCACTTGCGGCAACGGAGCCTGCGGTTCACGCTGCCGCGCCGCCAGCATCCGCATGGATTTTGGCCCAAGCGGAAACACCGCTGCAAATCCCGCAGGACACTCCGGCTGCCACCCCCACCCCTCCTCCAGCGGCGAGCGAGACTCCGGCTGAGCCTCCCGCCGAAGACCTGACGCAACCGGACCCCGAACAACCGGCAGCGGGCGATGATGAAGGCACCAGCCCGGATGACTTAAGTCTGGGCGAAATCCCGGTCATCGAAACCATGGAGCTGACGCCGGACATCGCCAAGCGGGCTCTCGACAGCTATCTTCTGACCAAGGAAAAATATGCCGACACCAATCTCGAGCAATATGAAAACCTGCAGGATTTCGTCGACCAAACGCCCGAAGGAAAAAATTTCGAATCCGACATCAAGGCGGCGGGCTTTGCCAATGTCGTTGACTGGAACCTCGCCATCACTACGTTGGGCGTGATCTATGGCAGCGTGGTCGATGACCAGACACCCGATCTTCTGCTGCAAATACAGGAAGTCGAGCAGGATGCGGAACTGGCCCAGGACATGAAGGACCGCATGATCAAGGCCCTGAAGGCGATGATCCCGTCCGACAACAACAAGAAGGTCATCGAGGACCTGCTGGCCGATCCGGTCTATGGCGCCAAACTCAAGCAACTCGACATCGAGGAAGAATGACCGCGTTGCTGCTGCGGCACTGTGATGGCGGCATCCTCCGCCTGACGCTGAACGATGCCACGTCACGCAACAGCTTGTCGGAAGCGATGATGGCGCAGCTGCAGCTGGCCCTCGATGAGGCGGCAGAAGACAAGTCCGTGCGGGTCATCG
>JANLTS010000427.1:0-2073 GCA_031363045.1 Hyphomicrobiales bacterium | reverse complement strand
GGCCTTCACCGCTTCCATGGTGGCGCCGAAGTCGGAAGGCAACAACACCGTCGACGATCAGGGCAATCCGCTCTGGCGCATGGCCCCCTCGCCGCATGGCGTCTACTACAAGGATGGCCAGAAAGTCGGCTATCAGGACGTCGGTTCATGGACGATCTTGAAGTCCGTGCCGACCGATCACGCCAAAGCGGCTTGGCTCTATGCCCAGTTCGCCGTGTCGAAGACCGTCGATGTGAAGAAGAGCCAGGTTGGCTTGACCTTCATTCGCAATTCGACTGCGAACCATGAGTCCTTCACCGAGCGCGCTCCAAAGCTCGGTGGCCTGGTGGAGTTCTATCGCTCGCCTGACCGCGTGCGGTGGTCGCCCACTGGCGTCAACGTTCCCGATTATCCGAAGCTGGCCCAGCTCTGGTGGCAGCAGATCGGTGACGTGAACTCCGGCGCCTTCACGCCGCAGGAAGCCATGGACCGTCTGGCTGGTGAAATGGACCAGGTGATGGGCCGCATGCAAGCCGCCGACGAAGCCAACAAGACCTATGGTGGTTGCGGACCTCGCCTGAACGAGGAAAAGGACGCCGCCGAGTGGCTTGGCAAGGCCGATGGCCCGAAGGCCAAGATCGAGAACGAAAAGGAACAAGGCGTGACAGTCGCCTATGATGACATCATCAAGAGCTGGATGAAGTAAGCTATGTTTCACGGGAGCATCGCGTGATGCTCCCGTAATTTTTCCGTCATCCCGGCGAAATCCGGGACCCACTTCGCCGGTTGAATGGGTCCCGGCTTTCGCCGGGATGACGTTTCGTTTAAGGTCACTTACAGCCCATGTCTCTCGAACTCATCGATATCACCAAGCGGGTAGGTGCGGAGACGCACATTCATCCGACCACTCTGGTTTTGCCTGAAGGCTCATTCAGCGTTCTGCTCGGCACGACGCTGGCCGGCAAGACCACGCTGATGCAGATCATGGCGGGCATTCAGAAACCAACATCGGGAACCATCAGGTTCGCTGGCAAGGATGTGACGGGCGTCGCCGTGCAGAAGCGCAATGTTTCGATGGTCTATCAGCAGTTCATCAATTATCCGAATTTCAATGTCTACGACAACATCGCTTCGCCCTTGCGGGTCGCGGGGCTGAGTGCTGCCGAGATTGAAAAGCGCGTCATGGCCGCCGCCGAACTCCTGCGTTTGAAACCCATGCTGAAACGCAAGCCCTCGGAACTCTCCGGCGGCCAGCAACAGCGAACCGCGATTGCCCGCGCCATCGTCAAGGACTCGGATCTGATCCTGCTCGATGAGCCGCTCGCCAACCTCGATTACAAGCTGCGCGAGGAATTGCGCGACGAGTTGCCCAAGCTTTTCGCCGGACGCAGTGCAATCGTCGTCTACGCCACGACTGAACCCGCCGAAGCACTGCTGTTTGGCGGTCAAACGGCAACAATGCACGAGGGCCGTATCACCCAGTTCGGCCCTACGTCAGCCACCTACCGCGCGCCGCAGGACCTCGTCACGGCGCAGGTCTTCTCCGACCCGCCGATCAACACGGCACCGGTTGAAAAGCGCGGTAACAATCTCGTCGTCTTTGGTGGAAAAATCTGGCCCGCCGGTGCGGCGGCAACCGGCCTTGCCGATGGCCATTATATTTTCGGCATCCGCCCGCATCATGTATCACCGCAAGGTGGAGGTCCAGGCATGGGCGAAGTCGAAGGCCGCGTTCTCGTCACCGAACTTTCGGGCTCCGAGAGCGTCATCCATCTCAATGTCGGCGGCAGTACCTGGGTTTCGCAATCGCACGGCATCCACCCGTTTGAAGTCGGCTCGCAAGCCAAGCTGCATGTCGATATCGATCGCGGCCTGTTCTTCAGCCCCAATGGCAAGCGGATATCCTGATGGCCGAAATCCTGATCGACAACCTGCGCCACAGCTACATGGCCAATCCGGTTTCGGACGACGATTTCGCCATCAGGATATCCGCTTGCCATTGGGGCTGAAGAACAGGCCGCGATCGATATCGACATGCAGCTTGGCTTGCGAGCCGACTTCAAACGGGTGGATGCCGTGCGATTGCGAAACCCA
>JANLTS010000426.1:0-1745 GCA_031363045.1 Hyphomicrobiales bacterium | reverse complement strand
CTTGGGGTCGTTGACGGCGGTGCCGTCGACAACGATCCGTCCGGCCTGGATTGGCTAAAGTACGTTCACGCATCGCAACAACGTGCTTTTTCCCGATCCCGAGCGCCCGATGATGGCGATGATTTCGCCCGCCTCGACGCTCAGCGAGACATTGTCGAGGATCCGGTTGGTGCCGAACGACTTTTCAACGCCGGTCAATTCAACGAGCGCCATGCAACCTCCGCTCAAGCCGGCGGCTCAATTGCGTGAGTGGAAAACACATGAGGAAATAAAGAACCGCCACGGTCATATAGACCGTGAATGGCTGGAAAGTTGCAGCGGTCGTCGTTTGTCCTTCGCGGGTCACCTCGACAAAACCAATGGTTGAAGCGAGCGAGGTATCCTTGATCAGTTGCACGAGGAAGCCGACGGTCGGCGGCGTTGCGACGCGCAGCGCCTGCGGCACGATCACGTAGCGGAGCTGGCTAAACTGGCCGAGACCGAGAGAGGCACCGGCCTCCCATTGGGTGCGAGGGATGGCCAGCAGGGCTCCCCGCCATATCTCTCCCAGATAGGCGCTGGCATAAATCGACAGGGCGCAACTGGCGGCCGTCCATGGCCCCACCGGAATGCCGAAAATGGCAAGGCCGAAATAAAGCCCGAATATCCAGACGAGAAGGGGCATGCCCTGAACCACTTGGGTATACGCGGCCCCGGCAAAGCGAACCGGCGCGAGGCGGCTGAAGCGCAGCATCGCCACGACGGCGCCGATCAGCGCCCCACCGGCAAACGCCACCGCAGAGAGCGCCAGCGTCCAGCGCAGAGCCGCAACCAGAAACATCACGTCGATCCAGGCAAATTGTCTGATCATCGGCGGCCGAAGGCTCCCTGGTAGGCCAGCGCCAGGCTGGCGCGGCAAGTCAATGCCAGCGTGAGATAAACGATGCCGATCACGGCATAGATTTCGAAGTCCCGGAACGTTCGCGACTGAATGATGGACGCGGTGTGGAATAGGTCCTCGACCGAGATCAGGGACACGACGCTGGTCGCCAGCAGGAGCAGTGTGAACTGGCTGGACAGCGCCGGAAACATCATTTTCAGCGCCGGAACCAGCACCACGTGCCGAAACACCTGGTAACCGGACAGGCCGAGCGCATGTCCGGCCTCTATCTGGGTGCGCGGAACTGCCTGCAGTCCGGCACGCACGATCTCCGTGGCATAGGCCCCCACGTTGACAATCAGTGCGACGACGGCGGCGACCGGTGCGTCCAGCCGCAGGCCGATCTGCGACAGCCCGAAAAACACGATGAACAGTTGTATCAGCAAGGGTGTATTGCGGATGGCTTCGACATAGGAAGTCACCATCAGCCGAAAAGGCGTCTGCGCATAAAGCTGCACCGAGGCCCCCATGATGCCGATCAGCAGGCCACCAATCATGGCCGTTACCGCCAACAGAAGCGTCACTCCCACGCCGTGCAAAAGTGCTGGCCAATACGCCAGAACGTCGCGGAATTGGAACACGTAAGTCACGCGTTCGCTCGCCTCTTACGACCCTCGGCCAAGTGCCCCGCTCCTGCATCGCACGCCAATCAACCAGTAGATATTTGCAATTTGTCTCACTTACACGTAAGTCAGTATCCGGTTCATGTCAACCGGGTTTCGAATGCGCTTATCGCGAAAGGATAAAGTGATGCGACGCAGAATTTCTTCAGGGTCGGACTACGAGAAGCGCATCGGCTATTCGCGGGCGCTGGTCGCCGGCGACT
>JANLTS010000425.1:0-9817 GCA_031363045.1 Hyphomicrobiales bacterium | reverse complement strand
GGCTCGTATCGCCCAAATTTCCATTGTCATCACCAATGACGCCCCAACCTTTCGCTGCGGAGCCTACAATGACGTGAACACTTCGGCCTCGTAGATTCCTAAGCTTTTGAATCAAGGGATCATACAGTTTCTTCGCTCGATTTATCTCCGACAGAGTTATTGATTTCAGGATATCCAGCTTGTTGATGAATACGACGACTTTGTCTCCCTCTTGGACAAATGAACTGAGTATTTGAATTACGCCCTCATTGTAAAAATCTAGCTGCTGACTGACGCGATCCTTGTCAATGTCATCGGCACTAAACGACTTCCCGCTATCAGGAAAGGCAATATCGACTACTATCACAAGAGTTGTGCTGCGGATGAATTTTTTCCTCTTTGTGAGTTCTTCGTTGTAAACTATCTGCCGAAAGTCTTGTCCGACATAATCATCCACGTAAACTCGAGTAATGCGACGCGTTGAGACCCCGGCCCTTCTCAACCCAATGTCCTTTATGAGTGAGTAGGTTGCGAAACTGCCAGTCGATACCGTAGGGCCTCCGTCATTTGATCCGCAGAAAGCATGAATAAGTGTTGTCTTTCCGCTTCCGCCTTCTCCCACAACAACCATATTCACAGCTTCATGAACATAACTTGAAGCACTCGAGTAAATTGGATCTGACGTCCTAAGTTTCTCGGCCGTAAGTGCCTTTTGAAATTCTAAGTATTTACTCCTAAGTACTATGCCAAACCCAGCGAGTGCAATAACAAAACCTGAAAGTACACCAAGCAATCCAGTCATTGTACTGAGAATTTCACTCAGGGATTTTGTCAGGTCCAAGATAAATGGAGGTTTTTTGATTGGGAATTTCTTGATACACTCAGCAACCAGATCGTCACGATACTTCGCATATGATGCTTCATCGACCATTTCGGTAGGTCTTTGAACCCCATTCTTTGAGATTTCTTCGCACTGTTCTGCAGTTAGGGCTGCCAAATCGATTTTTGGAACCTGGCCAAGGGCAGCGGCAGCAAACATCCACGTTGTGAGACACACTACGCTTCCAACAACTCCACGCTCTCTTCCCATCTCCTGATCGCCCTCTGTGTTATAAATTTACGTTAAGGCAATGATACTTTGGTTCCTTGTTAGTCGCAATGCAGATTTGACTGGGAAACTATAACCGAACTCTTCGGAAATATGAGAGAGCCGAGATCGCCCGGGCATTGGAGCGCCAAGTGTGGCCGCCGTTCGGCGCCGAACAGCTGAAACCGATCTTTTACAAGACGTTTCCGCTGACGCAGGCGGCTGAGGCCCATGCCCTCATGGAGTCGAGCGAGCATATCGGCAAGATCGCGCTGGTGACTGGCTAGAACTGCCTCAGAAACCCATTGCTTATGGGGGCTTCGCCATTTATATGAAGGTTATCCCCAACAATCTGTCGCAAAGACAGAGAGCCTGAAAAAACGGTTCTCAAGGAGTGAAAATTCATGTCCCGCATACCGCTGATGCCCAAGGCAACCGCCGTCTGGCTGGTGGAAAACACCGGTCTGTCGTTCCGCCAGATCGCCGATTTCTGCCATCTGCATGAGCTGGAAGTGAAGGGTATCGCCGATGGCGACGTCGCCGCCGGTATCAAGGGCATGGACCCGGTTACCGGCGGGCAGTTGACGCGCGAGGAGATCGCCAAGGCCGAAAAGGATCACGAGTACCGCCTCAAGATCCTCGAATCGAAGGTCAATATCTCGGTTCAGAAATCAACCGCTGGTCCCCGCTATACGCCGGTGTCCAGGCGTGGCGACCGTCCGGACGCCATCGTCTGGCTGTTGCGCTATCACCCGGAACTCCCGGATTCGGCCATCATGAAGCTGGTGGGAACCACCAAGTCGACCATCGCCTCGGTGCGCGACCGCACCCACTGGAACGCCGCCAACATCAAGCCGGTGGACCCGGTGTCGCTCGGCATCTGCTCGCAGCTCGATCTCGATTTCGCCGTGCAGAAGGCAGCCCGCAAGGCGGGTAAGCCGATGGAAGCCGCGGCCCCCGCCCGGACGCTTATTCCGGCCTCGGAAGTCGAAGGAACAGCCGCCCACAATGCGGCCATTGCCGCCGCAAAGGATGCCGCCAACGAGCCAACATTCGCACCGTCCGACCCGTCGCAGCGGCCGGCCGAGGAGCAGTATGACGCTGACTCGGTGTTCGCCAAGCTGAAGCCGCTGAAGCGCGCGCTGGAGACCGAATAATGCGCATTCTTGTGGCCGGCGCTTCGGGCACAGTGGGACAGGCGGCGCTCAAGGGCCTGTCGCGTCATGACATCGTGACGGCGGGACGCAACTCGGGCGATGTGACGGTCGACCTGATGAACGAAGAGTCGGTCAAGGCCATGTTCCAAAAAGTGGGCAAGGTCGATGCGGTGGTGGCTGTGGCCGGGCATACGCATTTCGGCCCCCTCAACACCATGACGCCGGAACAGTTCCGCAAAGGCCTCAACGACAAGCTGATGGGGCAGATCAATCTGGTGTTGCTGGGTCTGGGCCATGTCAACGACGGCGGGTCTTTCACCTTGACCAGCGGCGTTCTCGACCGCGACCCGATCCGGGCGGGCTCCAATGCTGCCGCCGTCAATGGCGCGCTTGGCGGCTTCGTCAAATCGGCGGCAATTGAGATGCCGCGCGGGATTCGCATCAATGTGGTGAGCCCGGGCATTCTCGAAGAGTCGGTGCAGAAATACGACGGCTTCTTCCCCGGCCATGAGCCGGTGTCGTCGGCCCGCGTCGGGCTGGCCTATGCCAAGAGTGTCGAGGGGGCGATTACCGGCCAGGTGATCATCGTCGCGTAGCATTGCGAGACTGAGGCGCGGCTTGCTAGCCTCCCTGTGATCAGGGAGACTTCCAATGCCGCGCGATCCGCGTTTCGATATCCTGTTCGAGCCTGTGAAGCTCGGACCCGTCACGGCGCCCAACCGCTTCTATCAGGTGCCGCACTGCACCGGCATGGGCTACCAGCTGCCAGCGAGCCTTGCCACTATGCGCGGCATCAAGGCGGAAGGCGGCTGGGGTGTAGTCAATACCGAGTATTGCTCCATTCATCCGTCGTCTGACGATATTCCGGCACCCTTCGCGTCGCTGTGGGACGATGATGATACGCGCAACATGACGGCGATGGTGGAGGCTGTGCACGCACACGGCGCGCTGGCTGGCGTCGAGTTGTGGCATGGCGGAATCCGGTCTTCCAACTTGCAGTCCCGCGAAGTGGCGCTTGGCCCGCAAAGCCTGCCGGTGGCGAGCGAACCGTGGCAATCGGCGCGGATGGATGGCGAAGATATCCGCAATCTTCGCCTCTGGCACAAGGCGGCGGCGCTGCGGGCAAAGCTGGCGGGCTATGACATTGTCTATGTCTACGCGGCGCACACTTACTTGTTGGGGCAGTTTCTTGACCGCGACATCAATCAGCGTGACGATGAATATGGCGGCAATTTCTGCAACCGCACGCGGCTGCTGCGGGAACTGGTGGCCGAGACGCGCGAGGCGGTGGGAGACCGCTGTGCCGTGGCGATCCGCATCGAAATCGATGACGAGGAGGGTGGTGGCGAGGCCGAACGCTCCGAGCTGATGGCGTCGCTGGCGCCGATGATCGACCTGTTCAATGTGACGATAGCCGACTACTCGCAGGAAATGGGCGTGTCGCGCTTTGTGAAGGAAGCCTCGCTCGAACCGCGCATTGCCCATGTGCGGAAAGTGACTGGAAAGCCGGTGGTGAGTGTGGGGCGCTTCACCAGCCCTGAGACCATGCTGGGCCAAGTCAAGCGCGGCATCGTCGATTTGATTGGTGCCGCCAGGCCGTCGATTGCCGATCCGTTTCTGCCGGCAAAGATCCGCGATGGCCGTGAGGACGATATCCGCGAATGCATCGGCTGCAACATCTGTTACGCCGGTGACGGGCGCGGTGTTGCCATCCGCTGCACGCAGAACCCGACGATGGGCGAGGAGTGGCGGCGCGGCTGGCATCCGGAACGCATTGCCGTGGCACGCCAGCGCGAGAAGGTGCTGGTGGTCGGGGCCGGACCTGCCGGGCTTGAAGCGGCAATGTCATTGGGCCGCCGCGGACATGAGGTGATGCTGGCGGAAGCGTCGCGCGAGTTGGGCGGCAGGCTGTTGTGGGAGACACGGCTCCCCGGTCTCGCGGAATGGATGCGGGTGCGCGACTGGCGGGTGCACCAGATCGGCAAACTCTCGAACATCGAGGTCTTCCGCGAAAGCCGGATGAGTGCCGATGACGTCATGGAGTTGGGTATTGAAAAAGTTGTCGTCGCGACCGGTAGTTCATGGCGGAGTGATGGGCGGGGGCGAAGTTTCCGCTGTGCCGTGGCGAGCTTCGATGACCCGCGCACCCTGACGCCGGAAGCGGTGATTGCCGGAGCAACCGTCACAGGCACAGCCGCGGTGTTCGATGACGATCATTATTACATGGGTTCCGCCATCGCCGAACACCTGGCGGAGCGCGGCATTGCCGTCACCTATGTGACCAGCGAGGGCAAGGTCTCGGCATGGTCGGACTACACGGCCGAACAGGCCCGCGCCCATGCGCGGCTGCTCGAACGCGGCGTGACAATTATCGTCAACTCGACGATTGCCGGGTTGGCGCCGGGAGTGGCCCTGTTGCGTTGCGCATATTCAGGAAAGGAAAGCGAGATTGACTGCTGGACTTTCGTTCCGGTGACCTCACGCGAGCCCGATGACGCACTCTGGCAGGCGTTGCAGGGGCGAGGGCTTACCTCTCTCCAACGCATCGGCGACGCCAAAGCACCAGGCATTATCGCCCAGGCGGTTTACGACGGTCACAAGCTGGCGCGCGAGTTCGGTGAGACGGATATCGTTGTTAAGCGCGAGAGGCCCCTCGTCTAAGTGCTGGGGCGCGAATCATTCCTTGACTGGAACCGTATAGTTCAGCGGCATACGGCCACCATCAACATAGATGGTCTGGCCGGTGACGTAGCTGGCGTCGTCAGATGCGAGAAAGGCGGCAATGCTTGCCACTTCCGAGGGTTCACCGGGCCGCCCAAGCGGCGTTCTCGACATGACGCGCCTGATAGCAACGTCATCGTTGACCACCGCCTTGAACATGTCGGTGTTGATCGAACCCGGGCCAATGGCGTTGACGCGGATGCCATGGGCCGAGAGATAGACCGAGGTCGAGCGTGTCAGCTGCGAGACGCCACCCTTTGAGATGCAATAGGAGATGATCGTTGGAATGGCCAGCGTGTCATTGACCGATGACAAGTTGACGATGGCGCCGGGTTTGCGGCCTGCCTTTGCTTGGCTCACCATCTCGCGGGCGCAGGCCTGTAACATCAGGAAGGAACCCTTGAGATTGATACATAGCACGCGGTCATAGTCGGCCTCGGTGATCTCGAGAAAATCCTGCACCATGCTGATGCCGGCATTGTTGACGAGAACATCAACGGCGCCGAACTGCGCAACGACGCGGGCCACAAGCGCCGTGACGTCCGCCGGATTCGAGACATCGCAATGAATGTAAGTTGCGCCAATCGATTTTGCCGCGGCTTCTCCCGCCCGATCCTCGATATCCGAGATCACCACGCTCGCGCCTTCGGCAACAAAACGTTCGGCAATGGCGAGACCAATGCCGCGCGCGGCGCCGGTGATAATGGCAATACGGTTCTTCAGTCTCATGAAACTCTCCTGCGGTGCCGGGCGGTGATAGCGTGTCACCGCAGGAGATCAAGTGTTGTGGAGTTCCAGGATCAGGCGCCGATGATGCCGCCATCCTCGCGGCTGATGACCAATGTGGCCGAGCGCGGCACAGAGCCATTGTAATCCGGGAAGGCGGAGCCGAAGTTACCGGCCGCGAACTCCTCGTCGGAGGCGTAGGCGCCCGGATGCTGGATGTTCACGAACATGGTTTTCTGGTCAGGTGTGGTGATGACGCCAGTGATTTCCTGGCCCCACGGGCCAGTGAGGAAGCGCCGCACTTCGCCGGTCTTGGGATCGGCGGCCAGCATGGCATTCATGCCGAAGGGCTCTAGGGGGCCTTTCTGGCTGGGCGAGATGTCGCCCATGTCGGTCTGGATCCACAGCCGCGAATTGGCATCGCACCAGATGCCATCGGGGCAGGCGAACATGCTGTCGTCACCGAGCGCTTCGCCATTGAAGAGCGCCGACGAGGTCTTGGTTCCGGCGAGCACGAACAGATCCCACTGGAAGCTGGTTGCCGCATGTTCGTTGCCGGCGTAGCGCCAACGCACGATCTGGCCGAAGTTGTTTTCGGCGCGCGGATTGGCCGCGTCGACCTCGGTCTGGGCGCGGCGGTTGTTGTTAGTGAGCGTGAAATAGACCTCACCCGTGGCGGCATCGACAGCGCCCCATTCGGGACGGTCCATCTTGGTGGCGCCTGCCTTGTCGGCGGCGAGACGGGTGTTGACCAGGATGTCGGCCAGATCGGCAAAGCCATTCTCGGGTGTCAGTCCGTTCTGACCCGGTGCCAGCACCAGCCATTCACCCGAACCATCGGCGTTGAATTTCGCCACATGTAGGGTGCCCTCGTCGAGGAGTGCACCGGATGCGCTAGCGGCATCATAGGGTTTCGCCGATACAAACTTGTAGATATATTCAAAGCGCGCATCGTCGCCGGAATAGCAGACGATGGGTTTTCCCGCGACGGCCGGCGCGAAGACAATGCCTTCATGCGCGAAACGGCCGAGGCCCGTGCGCTTCACGGGAACCGAGGCTGGATCAAAGGGGTTGAATTCGATGAGCCAGCCGAAATTGTTGGGTTCATTGCGATAGTCATCCTTTGCGGTTGCGCCCTTCGCCGACGCATCGAAACGGATGTACTCGTCGGCTCCGCCAACGGCCTTTTCCCAACCATAGCGCGACACCTTGTCGGAGACGCCATAGCGCTTGTGCTCGCGCGGCAGGCTGGGTTTGTCATCCTTCTTGTCGGTGTTGAGGAAATAACCGGCCCAGTTTTCTTCCGCCGACATGTAGGTGTTCCACGGTGTCACGCCATAGGCGCAATTGTTGAGCGTGCCGCGTGTCTTGGTGCCATCGGGGCTGAACTTGGTGGCGAGATGGGCGGAACCCTTGACCGGGCCGCTGAATTCCATCGGCGTCAGGCCGGTGATGCGGCGGTTCATCGGGTCGGCGGCGACAGCCCACTGGCCATCGGCACCCTTCTTGATGCGCATGACGGAACAGCCATGGCCGTTGATTTCGGCAAGAACCTCGTCGGCGTCACGCATGCCGTTGGCATCGGGAACGTATGCCTCATTGTCGATCTTCTGGCCCTTCCACTTGGTGGCGTGGATGAACCGGGGCTCGACGTACTCGTGATTCATCACCAGCAAGCCGTCCTCGGAGGACCCATCAATGGCGAAGAAATGCATGCCGTCATGATGGCTGCCGACTTGCGAGGCCTGGTCGGCTCCACTGACAGCACCAGGCTTGTACTCTGGCATGCTGCCGGTCAGAGGCGTTCCCCAAGGCGCCAGAACTTGTGTCTTGTAGCCTTCCGGAACGACGATCCTGTCTTCCTTGCTGATGGGCACGGGCTTGAAGCCGAGGAGGCCTGAAGTGGCGGCCGATTGCGCCAGTGCCGCCTTGCCGGACAGCTGCATGCCATAGAGACCAGTGGCGAGGGCCGCCAAACCGCCGATCAGGAAACCACGGCGCGAGGTGCGGGCGTCCACCACATCGTAGAAGGTCGGATTGGCCGAGGAATTGCTCGGCACTTCATCGCCGTGCGAAAACCCCGGGGTTTCGGTGTGATCGGGATAATCTTGCTCATAGGCCGACATCTGTTGCTCCAATCGCTGAACTGTCATTGAGGCAGCCGGGGAGTCTTGATCCGCGCGGCATCCGGCGCCGAAGCTAGGCAGCGATTGTGACGATCACTTAACAGTCATGGTCAATACAATCCGCCCGAGTCGGGATCGACGACGATGGAAGCGAGAGTCATGTGGCGCGGGCGCGACAAAGCGAAAAGTGCGGCCTCGAGGATGTCGCGGTTGGTGGCCCATGAGGTGTTCTCCGGCGTGCCATTCCATTCGGCATCATTCAACGGTGAAATGTCCTTGATGTAGGACGGATAGATCGCCTGGACGCGCACCGGACGGCCTTTCAGTTCCTGGCGCAGGCCATCGTTCATGCCGGCCTGACCGTGCTTGGCGGCATAATACGCGACCGAGGCGCCAAGCAGCGGCGTGTTGGCGATGCCGGATATCGACACGATGTTCATGATGTCGCCGGCGCCGGATTTTTCCAGCAGCGGGATCAGGCCGCGGGTGAAGAGCAGCGTTCCGGTGACGATGCCGGTGATGGTCTGGCTGATGGCATAGGCATCATTGTCGTGGAGCTTGCCGGGTAGCCATTGCGCGGCATTGTTGATGAGGATGTTGATCGGCTGTTCTTCGTCGCGCAGGCGTTTAGCGAACAAGGTTACGGCGGAAATGTCGGCCATGTCGAGTTGGTGCGTGGCGGGGCGCTTGCCCGTGCGCAGCCGAATCGATTCGGCCAGCGAAGTCAGGTTTTCCGGGTTGCGCCCGGTCATGATGACCTCGGCTCCCTGATCAGCCAGCACCACGGCAAAGGCGGCACCCAAGCCCCGGCCCGCTCCGGTAACAACAATGCGCTTGTCCGCGAAACTCATGATCGGCACTCCCTAGTAGGTATCGGCGGCATTCACCGATCTTGCATAGAACGCGATGATGACAGCTGCAATGACGGTCAGATACAGGGCGGTGTTCAGGTTGGTGACTTCGGCGGCGAAACCAATGAGCGGGGGCCCGCAGAGAAAGCCCGAATAGCCAAGCGTCGTCACCGCCGCGATGCCGCGTCCGGGTGCATCGGGCTCCAGCCTGCCGCCGCCGGCAAAGAGCACCGGTGCCACATTGCCGATCCCCAGTCCTGCGAAAACAAAGGCGGCAATGGCGAGATAGGGCGAGGTGACGGCCAGGGCCACGGCGGTCCCGGCCGCTGCCATAAGGGCGCTCACCGTCACCATGCGAACAGCGCCCATCTTCAACCGAATCCAATCTCCGGTGAGGCGGGCGATGGCCATGCCACCCTGGTAGAAACCAAAGGCCAATGCCGCGAAGCTGGCATCGATCAGGAATTTCTCGCGCATCATGATGGCCACCCAATCAAGGATCGAGCCTTCGATCATCAGGGCAAGGAAACACAGCAAGCCAAGGCCGATGGTGGCTCTGGTCGGCCAGGCGAAATGCGACCCCGACAACCCCTTGTCAACCGCCGCGGGCAGATAATTCCGCTGGGCGATGAACAGGATGATCAGGCAGATCGCCGAAACGATGATCGCCTGCACCACTTCGCCCGCGAGCTGCAGCAAGGCTGCGCCAAGGAATGCGCCCGCCATGCCGCCGACGCTGAAACCGCCATGAAACATCGACATGGTCGGAAGCTTCAATGCCTTCTCGACGGCGATGCCATGGGCGTTCATCGCCACGTCCATGCTGCCGATGGTCGCCCCCATCACAAAGCCGGCCATGACAAAAGTAAGGAATGTGGGCGCCAGGATGGGACCAAAAAAGGCAAAGCAGAACAACAGGCCGGTGATGGTGGTAAGTCTCGCGCTGCCAAAGCGGTTGATCAGCACACCGGCGGTGGGCATGGCGGCAACAGCACCAGCTGCGAAGGCGAGGAGGGCCAGCCCGAATACCGCCGGACCCGCCTCGATACGGTCCTTGGCGAGCGGAATATGCGGAACCCAGGCACCAACCAGCATGCCATGCAACAGGAAGGTGGCGGCCACGGCCCAACGGGCGCGGGCGGGAGTTGTATCAGTCATAATGTCCGTTTC
>JANLTS010000418.1:0-6386 GCA_031363045.1 Hyphomicrobiales bacterium | reverse complement strand
TCCCTGCGCCGATTGGCTGAGGGGTGAAGGCAGCGCCATTGCTGGTGCGCCATTGGTAGAAATCCGCCGCATTGCCGATTTCGAAGCCATAGCCAGAATCGTTGACGCTGGTCATGTCGGTTGAACTGCGGAGAATGATCGATGCCACGCTCAAGCTCACATTCGGGTTCGATGGTGGCATGGGCCAGACCGGCTGGCAACGGTTTGCGGGCAGTGTCGTAAAGTTGCCGCAGATTATTGCAAGAAGGCCGGCTGGAAAGCCAGTGTGTGCGGATTGCCATGTGGCGTCCGGGGAACTCTGGCCAATGAAACGGGAATGCAATGGGGATCAAGACATGCATCGACTTCTGACATCAATCGCCGCTTTTGGACTGGCTTTCACGGCCTTTTCCAGCGGGGCGGCAATGGCCAAGGAACAGCAGATCGGCTCAGTCACGTTCTCGCAACAGCCGGTGCGGGAAACCATCAAGATCGGCAGCCGCGAAGGTCAGTTCAAGTCAATACGCATGGAAGTGCGGCAGAGCGAAATCGAGGTGCTCGACCTCAAGATCGTCTACGGCAACGGCGCGGATGAGGATATCCGGGTGCGACAGAGTTTCAAGGCGGGGGCATCGTCGCGGGTCATCGATCTTGCCGGGTTCAAGCGCGCCATCAAGCAGATCACCGTGACCTATCTGCCGAAAGGTCCGGCCAAGATCGTATTCTTCGGCGTTGAAGGCGCCAGTGCCGCTCCGAATTGGGAGCGGCTCGGTTGCAAGACGGTGGGTATCAACGTCGACAAGGATCGAATTGACGTGGGCCGCAAAGACGGCGCGTTCAAGAGTCTCAAGCTCAAGGTCAGACAAGCACCGATCGAATTCTTCGGGGTGAGGGTGGTGTTCGGCAATGGCCAACGTCAGGATATTCAGATCAAGCAGAAAGTGCCGGCCGGCGCCGAGAGCCGCCCGATCGATCTCGCGGGCGATGCCCGTGGCATCCAGCGCGTTGATTTGCTCTACCGGTCGTTACCGACGTTCAAGGGCAAAGCGGAAGTCTGTGTTGACGGACTGCAGAAGTAACCTCTCTCAAGGTTGCTCGAAATCGCGGAGGGGCTCGCTGTCGCGGGCCCTTCCCGTCAATGAAATGAAGATGGCGCAGGCAATGAGGATGCCGACGCCAACGAAAGTCCAGAGATCGGGAAAGTCGCCAAAGAAATACCAGCCGGCGGCGACCGCCATGATCATTTCAGTATAGGCCAAGGGCGCCAGCAGTGAGGCCTCGGCATGATCATAGGCCTTGACCACCAGGAAGTGGCCGCCATTGGCGATCAGCGCCAGCAGTACGAAGAAGCCCCAATGAGCAGGCGTCACCTCTTGCCACACGAAGGGCACGGCGGCGCACATGATGATGGCGCCCATCAGGCTGGTGTAGAAGGTCGTCACCATGGCTGGGGCCGACCCGGCGATGCGCTTTGTCAAAAGCATGTAGATGGCGAGCGACGTGCCCGACGCCAGCGCCAGGAAGACGCCCGGGTTGACCGCCAGAAAGCCCGGCCGGATGATGATCAGTGTGCCGATGAACCCGGTGATGACGGCCAGCCAGCGGCGCAACCCAACATGCTCGCCCAGCACCATGGGCGACAACAGGGTGACGATCAGCGGCTGGACGAAGAAAATCGCCACGCAATCCGCGATCGGCAGATAGCGCAGGCCTGCGAAGAAGAACCCGGTGGCGGCGATAAGAAAGCCAGCCCTGATGCCATGCATGAACGGCATGTTGGGGATGAGGCCTTTTGGGCCAGCGAGTTTCAGCGCGAAGGGCAGGGTGACGAGCGTGCCGAAAAACAACCGTGCCCAGACGATCTGCAGCACCGGCACGCCGAGCTCGCCCAGATACTTGGCGATGACATCGAGGAAGGGAAGGACTGCCATCGCCAACAGCATCAGGGCGATGCCGATCAGGGGATTGGCGCGTGGCGGGTTCATAAGGATTTCTACAGTTTGGGTGTTTGCAATTCGTTTATAAGTTGCGCGTACCATCTTCGATTAGTTGAATGCGGAGCAGTGCATGTACGACACGACAGACATAAGCGCTCCGTGGTCTGCCTGAACCTCGAGGTATCGAACCTCCGGCAGCGCCACGGTTGGCGGTAACGGAGGTTTCCGATGAAGGTGTTTCCAATTCTGTTTTCCTTGTCAACTGTGGTGGCATTGAGCGCAACGGCGGATGCCGGAGTGCCGTGCGGTCCGCGGACCGATATCATCAAGATGCTCACCGACAAATACAGTGAGCAGCCCCGCGCCATGGCGATCGCCGGCCAGACCAGTCTCATCGAGGTCTTCACGTCGAAGGCCGGAAGCTGGACGATCCTGGTGACCCAGCCCAAGGGCGCCACCTGCATCATTGGCGCCGGACAGTCCTGGGAGGATATTCCGGAAGAGAAGAAACTCACCGGGCTTTAGCTTTTGAGCCTCGTGTTTGCAGCATCCCAGATTGACTCCGGGATAACGCGGGCACGGCGCATTTCGGCGAAGACCATGACCTCAAATTCGGTGCCGTCCGCCGTGAGCGCCGGATCGACATAGGCGAAGGCCAGCGACTTCTCGGCGGCGTGGCCATAGGCGCCCGACGTGGTTAGACCGACGATCTTGCCACCGTGATAGACGGGCTCGTTGCCCATGCAATCCGAGTCGGTGTTGTCGACTTCCATGGTGACAAGTTTCATACGCGCGCCGCGCTGCTTGTTTGACAATGTCGGTGCCTTGCCGATGAAGTCCTCCTTGTCGAGACGCAGGAAGCGCTCCATCGACGCTTCGATCATGTCGATCTCGGTTGTAAGCTCCGAGCCCCAGCCGCGATATGATTTCTCCATGCGGAGCGAGTTCATCGCATAGGTGCCGAAGAGGCGGATGCCATGCGGTTTTCCCGCTGCCATCAATGCGTCGAATACCACCGGCATCTGTGCCATTGGTACGTGCAGCTCCCAGCCCAACTCTCCGACATAGTTGACACGCAGCAGGCGAACGCCTTCGGCGCTGGCGACGCTCGCCGTTTTGCCTGTGAGCCAGCGGAAGGCGGCGTTACTGAGATCGGTTGAGGTGCATTGCGAAAGCACATCGCGCGCCAGAGGGCCCGCCAGCACCAGCACGCCGTAGTCATCGGTGATGTCGGTGATGGTGACGTTCTCGCCATCCATCTTGCGCCAGCTCAGCTGATCGAAATCATGCAACTGGGCGACGGCGGCGGAGAGCACATAGTAATGATCGGCAGCCAGACGCGTGACAGTGATTTCCGACTCGATGAAGCCGTTGGCGTTCAGCAAATGGCCAAGGATGATGCCGCCGTCCTTCGCCGGTATCCTGTTGGCGCAGATGCGTTCGAGGAAAGCATGCGCATCCTTGCCCGTGACGTCGTATTTCGAGAAAGTCGAGAGGTCCATGAGGCCAACGTGATCACGCACCGCCAGGGCCTCCTCCCGCACCGCAGTCCACCAATTTGAGCGGCGGAAGGAATAAGCCTCACCGGTGCCACTCGTGTCATACCAGCGCGGCCGCTCCCAGCCAAAGATCTGCGAAAATTGTGCGCCGTGCGCCTTGAGCTTTTCATAGAGCGAGGATTTGCGGATGCCCCGGCCGACGGTGTGCTGCTCGGCGGGTTTGTAGCAGTAATACATGTGGTGATAATCGGCGACCGAGACTTCCGCCGTGTAGTCCTTCGTCGCCCAATTGCCGAAGCGGCGCGGATCGAATTCGCGCATGTTGATCTCGGCCTGGCCATGCACCATCCATTGCGCCAGATATTTTCCCGCACCGCCGCCCTGGCAGATGCCGATCGAGGCGCCGCAATGCATCCAGTAGTTTTTGGGGCCATGCGCCGGGCCTGAAAGATAGACGCCATCTGGCGTGTGAGTAATGGCACCTGAAACGATTGACTTGATGCCGGTCTGGCCGAACAGCGGCAAGCGCTCGGTGGCTTTTTCAAGCCACGGGATGATGCGGTCGAGTTCGGGGGCTTCGAGTTCAGATTCATAATCCCAACGTGGCGGCTTGCCATCCCAGCAGACATGCGCGGTGGCGGTTTCATAGGGGCCGACGAGCACGCCATTGGTTTCCTCGCGCAGGTAAGCGTGCGAGTAGGGATCGCGCACCACCGGCAACTCCATCTTCAGGTCGATCAATTCGTTGAGCGGCTCGGTGATGATGTAGTGGTGCAACATGTTGGCGATGGGTACGTTGTGGCCGGTCCATCCGCCGACCACATCGCAATAGGAACCGGCAGCATTTACAACGTGTTCGCAGTCGATGTTGCCATTGTCGGTGAACACCCGCCATTCGCCATTGGGCAAGAGCTTGATATCGGTGACGCGGGTGCGGCGGTAGATTTCAGCGCCGAGTTTTCTGGCACCCGCCGCCATGGCATTGGTGATATCGGCTGGCGCCACATGGCCGTCCGTCACCGTGCGGAAAGCGGCCTTGATGCCGAAGGTTTCGAGATAGGGATGATATTGCGGAATCTCGGAAGGGCCGATGATCTCGCACTCGTAGCCCGCGAGCTTCGAGATGCCGTAGACATATTTCAGCCAGTTCACTTCTTCATCGGTTGTGGCAAGACGGAGACCGCCGCAGCCATGCCAGGAGACGGCTTGGCCGGTGCGTTTTTCGAGGTTGGCGTAGAGCTCGGTGCCATAGGTGTGGACCTTCGTCATGTTGAGCGAGCCGTTGAAATGCGGGCATTGGCCGGCCGCATGCCAGGTGGAGCCGGAGGTGAGTTCGCCCTTTTCGATGAGGACGATATCGCTCCAGCCTTCGAGCGCCAGGTGGTAGAGGAGGCCGACCCCCATCACGCCACCGCCCACCACCACCACACGCGCCTGCGACTTCATCTGACGTCTCCGAATTCAATGCGGCGAGGTTTAACCGAGGCCTCGCCAGTGCTCAAGGTCCAGTCAATCCTCTTCAACCGTCCAAGGCGGATTTCAAGGGCAAAAGGACCTGGGGGTGGTGAGTGGAGCTCAACAATGGTTAGGACTAGAAACAGAGCGGTGATTGCAGACCAGCGGCTGCCGCGAGTTGGCAGACGAGTTTGACGGCCTCATCGCGCTCGCCCCAGAAGACGGCGCCGAAGAGGAGGGGTGCGGCGGCACCGCTCGCGACGTAGTAGATGAGATTGCGGATGCTGTCAGGCGCCCAGTAACCGGCGTCGTCCCATTCGGCGCCGACGACGTACTTTTCCCACTGGTAATCCTCGCGCGTCAGCGTGTTGAACGGTTCGCCGAGCCCCAAGTCTTCGGGGAACATTTTGGCGTGGGCGCGCCAGAAATGCGCGAGAATGCCGGCAAACGCTCCCAGCACGGTGAAGGCCAGTACGAAGGCGATATAGGCGATTTCGGCCATGCTCCCAGTCTAGCAGGGCTGGATTACCTCAAGGTTTCAGGGCTTCGTAAAGAATCAGCGCCGTGGCGATGGCGACGTTGAGTGATTCGGCACCCTCCTTCATCGGGATGCGGACAAGGCTGGTGCACGCCTTGGCGGCTGCTTCCGACAGGCCCTTGCCTTCGCTGCCCATCACCAGGAGCGCCGGCTGCTTGTAGCTGCGGCGGTAGGATTGCGTTGCAGCCAGATGCGTGCCGACAGTCTCGCCCGGCCAGGCCCTGGCGAGATCGAGGAAATCGGCGAGCTGCAGCTTGACCAGCGGCACGCCGAAGATTGAGCCCATGGTGGCGCGCACACACTCTGGCCCCCACGGATCACACGACTGCCCGACGAGGATGATGCCTGCCGCACCCGCCGCATCCGCCGTGCGGATGATGGTGCCAAGATTGCCGGGATCGCGCATGTCTTCCAAGGCCACCCAACTGCCTTTGGGGTCAGTGTAGGGGCACCAGCGCTGGCGGAAAACGCCCAATTGCCGGGGTGAATTCTTCTGGGCGCTTAAAGAGCCCATCATCTTGTCGTCGATATGCATGAGGGCCGCCTTGCCCCAAGGTTCGGCATGGGTGGTGGTGAGGAGATATTCCGGCTCCCAGCCTTGCCGCCTGGCGCGGTCGAGGACCTTTTCACCCTCGGCGATGAACAGGCCGTGATCCTGCCGGTGCTTCTTTTCAACCAGCGCGCGGATGAGCTTGATGGTTGGATTGTGGGGGGAGGTGATGGTGAGCATATGATCCGTCTAACACTTCTCCCCCAGCGAGAAGAAGGGGTTGGCTGGTTCGCGTGTTAGCACTAGTGTGGGAATCATGAACATCATTCCCAATATCCGCACCGGCATCTCAGTTTGCCCGCATGATTGTCCCTCGGCTTGCGCGCTTGAGGTCGAGTTGCTGGATGAGCGCACCATCGGGCGGGTGCGGGGTGCGAAGGATAATACCTATACACTGGGGGTGATCTGCGAGAAGGTCGGGCGTTATG
>JANLTS010000416.1:0-2498 GCA_031363045.1 Hyphomicrobiales bacterium | reverse complement strand
CCCGACGAGTTCGCCAATGCTGAAGGTTTGCGTCGAATAGTCCACGCCGTGGACGCGATACCGCTGTCGAAAACGCGAGCACGAATTCGAGCGCTCGCCGCCTTGGCGGGTTGTCGCCCACTGACCGTCGCTTACTTCGATGAACTGGGCTGAGGCGCCGTCACCACCGCGCGTTCACTGCCGCATGGTCGTCGAACGCTCGATGAGTCTGCAGGGGACAGTCCGCAAGATTCCGCCCGCCGAATTGCCCGACGACATCATGGATTGTAGAACCGTCATGGCGTCTGCGACCATCAGTTTGCAGTCCTGGACGATGGTCGTCAGGCTGTAGGATTTCCACGATGCTTCCGGCACATCATCGAAGCCCGCCACCAGAACATCCCCGGGGATCGCCAGGTGCAGCGCGTATTTGAGTGCGTCGATCGCCCCCAGTGCCATGAGGTCATTGCCGCAGAAAATTGCCTCCGGCATGGGGCCGCGCTGCTTCAGCGCGAGGATTGCCCGGTAACCGCCGTCATAGTTATAATCGCCGGTGATGGTTTCGACTTGGCCGAACCCGTGCTGGCGCAAACGCTTTCGATAACCGCGCAGGCGTTCTTTGCTGGCGTGGCTACCAGCTGAGCCGGAGATGTAGCCGAAGGTCTTGGCGCCGCGCGCCACAAAAAGATCGGCGATTGCCTCGGCCCCACCAGCACTATCGGCGCATACCGAGGTGATCCACCGGTTGTTAACAGGCGTGTTGAAGGAGATCGTTGGAATCTTGATGCGCGCCAAGGCCTGTGCGGCATCTTCCGATAACACTGGCAAGGCACTGACCACCGCATCGACGCGGTAGCTCGATAATTTTGGCAGGACGCCGTCAAGTGCATGGTCGCTGTCGATATGAATGAGCAACACCTGGTGGCCTGTTTTCTGCAGTGCCTTGGTGAATTCCTCCAGCGCCAGGGCATAGAATGGATTGGCGGTTCCGCTGATCACCACTGCGACAAGTTGAGAGCGGTGATTGAGCAAAATCCGTGGAATGAAACTCGGGCTGTAGCCGAGTTTCTTTGCGGCTTTCAGCACCTTGCCGCGGGTTTCATCGGAAACGCTCTTGCCTTCCGAGAAGACGCGCGACACCGCCGATTGCGATACGCCGGCCAATTGGGCGACATCCGTTGAAGAGGGATAGCGGCGAGTCTGTTTCGTCATTCTGGGTTGGAGGCGATCAGACAGTCTTCAGCATGCCGCCGTCAACGAAATAGGTCGAGCCGACTGAATAGCTCGCCCGCGCCGAACACAGGAAAACGAAGAAATCCGCGATCTCTTCGGGTGACGAAAAGCGCCCGATTGGAGCGTTCTCCTTGGCCAGCGTATCGATATAGCCATGCCAATCACCGCCGGTGTTGGCGGTCAGTTGCTTGGCGGTCTTGATCCAGTCAGGTGTCAGAACGAATCCAGGATTGATGGCATTGACCCTGATGCCATCCTTGATGAACTCCGTCGCCATGGTCTTGGACAGCATGACGAGTGCTGCCTTGGTCACATTGTAGATCGGTTCGTACCACAGCGGTTGCGCCGCGCAAATCGACGCATTGTTGAGAATGACCCCGCCGCCACGGTGCTTCATCGAAGGCACCAACCCGCGCGCCAGGCGCGCTGCCGCCATGACATGCAGGTCCCAGTAATATTGCCACTTCGTGTCAGCGGCTTCCATGATGGTTTCGTTGCTGCCGGTGCCGGCGTTGTTCAAGAGGATGTCGGCGCCACCGAACGCCGCATCAATTGCGGCGAGCGCCGTGGTGCAGCCTTCGGCCGTTGCGACGTCGCCTTTCACGGGGAGCGCGATGCAGGTTCCGAAGGCGCTCAGTCGCTCGGCCGTCGCCCCACACGTCTCGGCCTTGCGCGAGCAGATGTAGACCTTGGCACCGGCCTTCACGAAGCCTTCGGCGATCGCTTCGCCGATACCCCGCCCGCCACCGGTGACGAGGACGACCTTACCCGCGACGCCGAGGATTTCATCGAGATATGCCATCGAGGCGTCCCTGGTCTCATGTGTACGTGCGATGCAGCGTCGATCGCGCGACACCCATTCGGACCTATGGCAGTTTAGAGTTGATCAGCGGTCTCGACCACGTCGCGTGATCCGGTTCGTGCCTATGACCCATCAAGGATGGCAACGCATTGCGTGTATGGCAGTCCTCTCTCCTGCCTCTCCGCGGCGTGACGCCTGAACAAGGGATCAAGCTCAAGACGTCATTTTGGCTGGCAGTCCGCTTCAAACAGCGCCATGCCAGCCTTGGCGGCGTTCACGCCGCACGGCCAGCCCGCGTAGAAGGCCACCTGGACGACGAGGCCGCGCAGTTCGTCGACTGTGAGGCCGCTCTCGATGCCGAGCTTCATGTGGCTCTCGAGTTCGGCATTCTTGCCGAGGGCGGCGAGGATTGCGCAGGTCACGAGGCTTCGGTCGCGCTTGCCGAGTTCCGACTGATTCCAGACATCGCCATACAGCACATCGT
>JANLTS010000382.1:0-2695 GCA_031363045.1 Hyphomicrobiales bacterium | reverse complement strand
GCACCCGTCGCCACGATGATGTGCTTGGCCGTGTAAGTACCAGGCCCTGCTGCGCCCTTGGGTTCCGGATGCTGCGGCTGCATCGCCGATTTCAGCGGCTTTGACACCACCACCGTATCGGGCTTGGTCAATTGCGCTTCGCCCCAAATGACGGTGACCTTGTTCTTCTTCAGCAGCATGGTGACGCCGCCATTGAGGCGCCCCGAAACGCCACGCGAGCGCTGCACCACGGCGACGGCATCAAACGAAATGTTGTCAGCGGAGAGGCCATAATTCTTGGCGTGCTTCATGTAGTGGAAGATTTCCGCCGAGCGCAACAGCGCCTTGGTGGGGATGCAGCCCCAGTTGAGGCAGATGCCGCCCAGATGCTCGCGCTCGACGACCGCAACCTTGAAGCCCAGCTGTGCCGCGCGGATCGCCGAGACGTAACCGCCCGGCCCGCCGCCGATGATGATGATGTCGAAACTGGTATCAGCCATTGTAAGCACTTCCTTCTATCCGTCATCCCGGCGAAAGCCGGGACCCATTTCGCCGCGAGATTCAGAAGCGGCTGTTGAACGCGTGTCTCCCGTGGGTCCCAGCTTTCGCCGGGATGACGGTCGCTAGATCGATAATATGTCCTTCACCACCGGCACCAGCGCCGTGCCGATTGCCCGGGTACTTGCCGCATCGAGATGGCCGCCGTCGGTCGGATCGGCAACGGCAACGCTCCCAGCGTCGAAGAAATGCGCGCCGGTATCTTTCGCCACCCGCGCGTAATGTTTGGCGAAGAGCTTCGATTCCTCGATCGCATGGCCCCACAATTCGTTGAACCATTCGTCCGTGGTCGGAACAAGTGCGGGCGGCGACATAATCAGAATCTGCGGCGCCTTGTAGGACGGCAGGAAGGCGTATTTGTTGACGATCTCGATCAACCGCGACATGCCCATCGCGGCATCAAACGCCCGGCAGCGGTTGGCATACTTGATGTCATTGGTGCCGAGCATGATGATCACCAGGTCGAGCGGCTGATGCGTGGTCAGCAGCATCGGCAGCGCCACGGCGCCATTGCGCTCGGCCAGTTCGGTCGGATCGGGAAACACCGTGGTGCGCCCGTTCATGCCCTCCTCGATCACCCGCGCCTTGCCCTTCAAGCCCGAGGCCAAGGCATTCGGCCAGCGATCCTCCCAATCATGGCGCGTCCACGCGCCTGCCACGAACCCCCAGGTGAGCGAGTCACCGAATGCAAGGATGTTTTTCATACTAGACCCATGGGTTTGAACAGATTGAACGAATCATCGAACGGACGGCTAAATCTGCGTGTTCGGCGATTTCTGCCTCAACTACTCCGGGATGCTCCAACAACTTCTTATCTTCGGCAGGCTCACGGACGTGTACCCACCTATTTCTGTATTGTCTGAGACGTTCGAGATCACTTATCAAGTCCGCTGGAAAATCCGATTTCTCAATCAACTCTTTAAATGTAGCATTCGTTTTGATTTCACCAATGAGTTCCGTACGCAGATAAGTCTCAATTGTAGCGCAAGCCGCCAAAATTGCCGACAAGTCGGCGCCATTAACAAAGGCAGTTTCGGCATCTCTAGCCATAAAAACCGCAAATTCAGAAGTCGTAACGCCCCCTTTGAGATTTTCATCCCAATAGCGTTCCATCAAAGACTCTCTAAACTCGGGAGTAAGCATCACACCAACATCAAACCGGGTTCTTCCAGATACAGCTTGATTGCCCCAATGAACTCGGCGCCCAGCGCACCGTCCACGGCGCGATGATCGGTGGAGAGCGTAATCGTCATCTGCTGCTCGATGACGATGTCATGCCCACGCACCACCGCGCGGCGTTCGCCGGAGCCGATGGCGAGGATCGTGGCTTGCGGCGGGTTGACGATAGCGGCGAAGCTTTTGACGTTCATCATGCCCATGTTGGAGACCGAGGCCGAGCCGCCGGTATATTCCTCGGGCTTCAGCTTGCGTGACTTGGCGCGCGAGGCCAGGTCCTTCATCTCGAGCGAAATCTGGGCCAAACCCTTGGTCTCGGCTTTCCGCACGATGGGGGTGATGAGGCCGCCGGGAATCGACACGGCGACACCGACGTCGGCAGGTTTGTGCTTCACCAGGGGTGAGTCAGTCCGGGAGCCATTGGCATCCGGCACCTTGATCAGCGCCATGGCCATGGCCTTGATGATGAAATCATTGACCGAGATTTTCCAGGCGGGTTTGCTGTCCTTGTCTTTCGGCGCCTGCAGGTTGAGGCGCTCGCGAAGGCTGAGCAGGCCATCGAGCGTCACATCCACCGACACATAGAAATGCGGGATGGTCTGTTTCGACTCGGTCAGGCGGCGGGCGATGGTTTTTCGCATGCCGTCATGCGGCACGAGGTCGTAGGAGCCGGGCTCGAAGAGCTTCAGCACCGCTTCGTCTGACGGTCCGTGCGCCAGCGCCACGGGAGCTGGTTTCGCGGCGGCAGGTGCTGCCGCGCCGGGCTTGGCGTTCTCCACATCCTTCAGCACGATGCGGCCATGCGGGCCCGAGCCCAGCAAGGTGGCGATGTCGATGCCTTTGGTCTTCGCGGTGCGCTTGGCCAAGGGCGAGGCGAAGACGCGGGTGCCAGCCCCCTCACCCGTCGCGGCGCTGCGCGCCACCCCGACCTCTCCCGCCGGGGGGGTGGGGGGAGTCTTTTACAACCCCATTAAGGGGGGGG
>JANLTS010000329.1:0-6567 GCA_031363045.1 Hyphomicrobiales bacterium | reverse complement strand
CCGCACCATTGACGCCGACAACGAGAATGATGAACGGCTTCTCGGCGCCGAAGTTGAACGGCACCTCGACAGGCTTCAACACCTTGGAGATTTCGGCGGCGAGAATGCGCTTCACTTCCTCGGGGTCGATTTCCTTGTCATAGCGCCCGGTCGAGACCGCCTTGATGATGCGCTCTGCCATCGGCAGGCCTAAGTCCGCCTGCAGCAATACGTCTTCGAGATCCTGCAGCGTGTCCTTGTCGAGCTTGCGCTTGGTGAAAATCGCAGTGATCGATCCGGTGATCGACTTCGATGATTTCGACAAGCCTTCGGTAAGCCGCGAGAACCAGCCCTTGCGCTGGGCTTTCTCCTCGGCGGCGGTGGGTGCGGGTTGTGGTGCCTGCACCAGTTCGGGTGGTGCGATTGCCTCTGGCGCGGCGACTTCGACTGGCGGTGGTGCTTCAACAATCGCGACCGGTTCGGGCTCAGGCTCTGGCGCAATGATAACAGGCGGCGGAGGTGCGACCAGCTCCGGCTCGACGATGCGAGGCGGTGGTGCCACAGGTTCGGGTGGTTGCGTCTCAGGCTTTGCCTTCGGTGCCGGTGTCTTCGGTTCGGCCTTCTTTGGCTCCGGCTTCTTCGGTTCGGCCTTTTTCGGTTCGGGCTTCTTCGGCTCAGGTTTCTTTAGTTCTGGTTTCTTTGGTTCGGGCTTTTTTGCGTCTGGTTTTTTAGGTGGAGCTTTCTTCGGCGCCAGCGTGGGCGCAAGTTCCGGCTCTGTGACGGCTTCGACTCGCGGCCCCCCACCCTCGATCCCTCCCCACGAGGGGGAGGGAAGCTCAGGAGAAACCAGCGACTCTTCTACAACAGGCGCAACCGGTTCAGATTCGAGATCGTATTCCGCGAGAGATTCAACAATAAGCCCCTCCCCCTTGTGGGGGTGAGCCCTTGCGAACGCCGCGTCAGCGGCTGGTTGTGGTGGGGTGGGGGTGACTTCAGCCTCAGGCTCTGGTTCAGGCGCCGCTGGCGCCTCCAGCGCGGCAACAGGAGGCGGAGGTGGCGGCGCCTCCTCTTCCTTCTTGCCGATGACGCGGTTGAAGAGCTTCTTGAAGAACCCGCTCATGCAGCGAGGCTCGCGTCGAGATGGTTAGGGCCATGTCCCGTCACCTGGGCACGCACAATGGCGCCGGGCGACATGCGGCTTTGAAATTTCACTTGCGCGAAATGCTCGGTGCGGCCCATGGCCTCGGTCTCGATCAGCACCTGGCGCGTGGCGCCGATTTCCGAAGCAAGGAACAGGTCGAGCCGTAGCTGCCCCCGGCCACGAAGTTCCGCCGCGCGCGCCTTGATGATCGCTTTCTCAAGCTGCGGCATGCGCGCGGCTGGCGTGCCAGGTCGTGGCGAAAATGGGAACACATGCAGATACGTGAGGCCGCAATCATCGATGATGCCAAGCGAGTTCTCGAACATCTCGTCCGTCTCGGTCGGGAATCCGGCGATGATGTCGGCGCCAAACACAATGCCCGGACGGCGGGCGCGCAATTCAGCGCAGAAAGCAATCGAGTCCTCGCGCGCATGGCGGCGCTTCATGCGCTTCAGGATCATGTTGTCGCCGGACTGCAGCGACAGATGAATATGCGGCATGATGCGCTCTTCGCCCGATATCACATCCATCAGTTCGGCATCAGCCTCGATTGAATCGATCGACGACAGGCGCAGCCGCTTGAGGCTCGGCACCTGTGCGAGGATGCGGGTGACAAGGCTGCCAAGCTTCGGCGCCCCGTCGAGATCGGCGCCCCACGAGGTGAGATCGACACCGGTCAGAACCACTTCCGAATAACCGCCCGCCAACAGGCGCTTCACCTGCTCCACCACATCGATTGCGGCGATCGAGCGCGAGTTGCCGCGGCCAAACGGAATGATGCAGAAAGTACAGCGGTGATCGCAGCCATTCTGCACCTGCACGAAAGCCCGGGTGCGCTCGGTCAAGCCGTCGACCAGATGCGGACGCGCCTGCTTCACCGTCATGATGTCACCAACCGAAACCCGTTGGTTAGAGCCATGCAGCCAGCTTCGGGCCTCAAGCTTCTCCTCGTTGCCGAGGACGCGTGTGACCTCCGGCATCTTCTCGAACATCTCAGGCTCAGTCTGTGCCGCACAACCGGTGACGATGATCTGCGCATCCGGATTTTCGGCCCGCGCCTTGCGGATCGCCTGCCGCGCCTGGCGCGTCGCTTCGGCCGTCACCGCACAGGTGTTGAAGACGATGGCATTGCCGAGCCCCGCCTTCGCCGCGTGATCGCGCATCACCTCGGACTCATAGGTGTTGAGGCGGCAACCAAAGGTAACGAACTCCGGGCCAGCCATGGGCTAGACCGCCAGATGTGGCGGCAGCTCGCCTTCGAACTCGTAAGTTACGGGGCCGGTCATCAGGATATGCCCGTCGCTCTCGCGCACTTCCATCAGCAGGTCACCACCGGGCAACGTGATCGTCGCCGTGCGGTTGAACTTCTTGAGACGGAAGCCCGCCGCCATGACGGCGCAGGCCCCGGTACCGCAGGCCAGCGTCAAGCCGGCACCGCGCTCCCATACCTTGATGGTCGCGTGATCCTTCGAGTCCACGCGGGCCAGCGTGATGTTGGCGCGCTGCGGAAACAGCGGATGAAACTCCAGCATCGGACCCACTTTGGCGAGATCGACGACATCGAGACTCTTCACCCAGAAGATACAATGCGGATTGCCGACATTGACGACCGATGGCGAATGCAGCAGCGGCGCATCGGCGGGCCCGACCATCAGCTCGATATAGCGGGTGTCGTGAAATTTCTCCGACAACGGAATATCCTGCCAGTCGAAACGGGGTGCGCCCATATCGACGGTGACCAGCTTTTCGCCGGCTTTCCGCGCCAGCAGGAAGCCGCCCTTGGTATCGATGGTGGCGTTGTCCTTGCGCTTTTCGTCGAACAGCAAGTCAGCAATGCAGCGCGAGGCATTGCCGCAGCTTTCGACCTCGAAGCCCTCGTTGTTCCAGATGCGCATCTTGACGTCCGCACGGCTCGAGGGCTCGAGCACGATCAGCTGGTCGCAGCCGATGCCGGTCTTGCGGTCGGCAATGCGCTTCGCCTTCGTCTCGTCCATGGCGACGGGTTCGAGGCGCGCGTCGAACACCACGAAATCATTGCCGAGTCCGTTCATCTTGCGGAAATGGAGGGGAGATGCCTCTGTCATGATGGGGCTTATATGGTGAAATCCCCCCGAAAATCTAGTGGACTTGCTGACCAGGCGCCGCCGTGGTCAATTCCCGCCATGACAACCTCATCCCGCATCAATCCATGGATCATCGTGTGGCTGTGCTTTGCCACCCTCGCCATCGTGCTGTCGGCCCGGCAGTCGGTCGCCATCATGACCGGCGAATGGGTGCGCACATTGGGTTGGTCCAAGACTTTCATCAGCTCGGGTCAGTCCATTGTGCTGGTGGTCATTGCCATCGTGGCACCCGTCACCGGACACTATGCCGACCGTCACGGGGTGCGGGCCTTGCTCGCTGGAGGTTTGCTGGTTGTGGCAACGGGCCTTCTGCTGTTTGCACTTTATCCCGTCGCGGCCGTCTATGTTTTTGGCTACGGACTGGTGGGCGGCCTGGGATTTGCGGCCGCCAACGACCATGTGGTTTCAACCGCCGTTGCCCGGGTGTTTCGCGAGCGGCAGGGATTGGCCATCGGCATCGCCGCGTCCGGTAGCTCGGTCGGGCAATTTATCTTCGTGCCGCTTTTGACGCTTGGATTGGCCTATTTCTCGTGGCGCTGGAGCATCATGGCGGCGGCTGCCGCCTGTGCCGTGTTGGCCATCGTCATCTGGATTGCACTGAAGCCAGTCGAGGAAAATCACGATCTTCAAAAAGACGCGGTCGCCAGCGAGCCACTATGGGATCGGCTGAAGTTCCTTCTGGCCAGCCCGACATTCCACATTCTGTTTTGGAGCTTCTTCATCTGCGGCATCACCACGACGGGCGCCATCGAAACCCATTTCCTCCCCTATGCCGCCTTCTGCGGCTTCCCACCGGTGCCGGCGTCTGGCATCTATGGCTTCACCATGGTGATGAATTTTGCTGGCATGCTGGCGTCCGGCTATCTCACCGACCGGATGAGCCGGCCACTGCTGCTAGGCATAATCTACATCATGCGCTCGCTGTCCTTCATTGTGCTGATGAATACCGGAACAAGCTATGAGATGATGATCTTGTTCGCGGTGGTTTTCGGCATCTTCGATTATTCCACCGTGCCGCCGACGGCGAGCCTCGTCGCTTCGCATCTGGGCTTGAAGATTATGGGCCTGGCCTTGGGACTGATTTCAGGCGGCCACGCGCTGGGCGGCGCCTTGGGCGCGTTTCTCGGCGGCTATCTCTTCGATGTCTTCGCGCGTTATTCCGAGATGTGGTGGTTCGCTTTCGCCACCGCAATATTGGCGGGCATCCTGGTTTTCCTGCTGAAGGAAAACCGCCCCTCCCGCTCCGCTCTACCGGCGGCAACAGGCTGAGACGGCGAGACAGCGGTGAGACCGGAGCTGTGCCGGAACCTTGCCGATACGCCACATTTGTGACACCCTCACTGCCCAACGTCCCGGCCGCACGCAGTCAAGTCAGCTGGAGTCCCGCCTGCCGCAGCAGAATTTCACGACCGATGGCATTGCCCTGATGGCGCGCCCCGGCCGCCTGACGCGGTTTTTCATGGCCATCGTGCAATGGGCCGAGAGACTGAACCACCGCTATGCGCTGCACGGCAATCCGCCGGTCTATGACAGTGCGGTCTTTCCGTGGACGGCGGAGATCGAGAACGCCTATCCCGCCATCCGCGCCGAACTCGAAGCCGTGTTGCAACGAAAATCCGAACTGCCGAATTTCCACGATATCTCGTCCGATATCGAGGCGATCAGCAAAGACGCCGGTTGGAAAACCTTCTTTCTCGTCGGCTTCGGCAAGCCGAGCGCCCGCAACATCAAACTTTGTCCCAAAACATGGGAGGCGGTTCAGCACGTCCCCGGGCTGAAAACCGCAATGTTCTCGATTTTCGAGCCGGGCAAGCACCTGCCCGCCCATCGCGGCCCCTATAATGGTGTGCTGCGGCTGCATCTCGGTCTCATCGTTCCACAAGATGGTGACGAGATTGCCATCCGCGTCGACCGCCAGATTTGCCACTGGGAAGAGGGCAAGGTGCTGATTTTCGACGATGCCTTCGAGCATGAGGCATGGAACCACTCGCCGCTGACCCGCGTGGTCCTGTTCGTCGACTTCATCAAGCCGACGCGGTTTCCCGCCAATATCGTCAATCGCCTGCTGATGAGTCTTGCCGTCTTCACACCCTTCATCCAGGAGGGTATGGAAAAGCACAAGGCGTGGGAAGACGCATTCCACACCAGGTAATCAGGTGGAAGGAACGGCCATGGATTTCAGAAGCGAATTGGTGGGCTCCTTCTCTGAGGGGTCCAACGGCAACCCCACGGTGGCGATGATCGAGGCGGCCTTCGCCCATCACGGTCTCAACTGGCGCTACATCAATTGCGAGGTGCCGCCCGATAAGCTTGGTGATGCTGTCAAGGGTGCGCGCGCCATGGGCTGGCGCGGCTTCAACTGCTCGATCCCGCACAAGGTGGCGGTGATCGAACACCTCGATGGACTGGGCGAGAGCGCCGAGATCATGGGTGCGGTCAATTGCGCGGTGAACCGCGACGGCAAATTCATCGGCGAGAACACCGACGGCAAGGGCTTCCTGAAGTCGCTTCTGGAAGTGACGAACCCGATGGGAAAATCCGTGGTGATGTTTGGTGCCGGTGGTGCAGCGCGTGCCATCGGTGTTGAGCTCGCCTTGGCGGGCGCCAGTTCACTGACGGTGGTGAACCGGTCCATCTTGCGCGGCGAGCCCTTGGTGCAATTGCTCAATTCCAAAACGTCAACGCCCGCCACACTGGTGCAATGGCCGCGCGAATATGCAATTCCCGCTGGCACTGACATCGTCGTCAACGCCACATCAATCGGCCTCGGCAATGGCAATCAGCCGCTCGACATCGAAACGAGTTCGCTGAAGCCCGGCATGGTGGTGGCCGATGTCATCGTCGATCCGCCCAACACGAGGTTCCTCCGAGATGCCAAAGCCCGTGGCTGCACCTTGATCGATGGCCTGGGGATGCTGATCAACCAGGGCGTCATCGGCGTCAAATATTGGACAGGCATCGATGCCGACCCCGCCGTGATGCGCAAGAAGCTGGAAGAGATATTCGGGGGGTGAACGTGGGGCCGCATTTCACCGGTGGCTGCCTCTGCGGTGCCGTGCGTTATGAGGCATATGGCGAGCCCGTGTTCGCTGGCCACTGCCATTGCCGCGATTGCCAGCGCGCCACGGGTGCGGGTCATGCGTCTTACATGGGAATGCCGCGCCAGCAGGTGAGCGTCACCGGCGAGACGCGGATGTTTTCAGTGATAGCTGACAGCGGCCTGCCCGCCAACCGACTGTTCTGCCCCACCTGCGGCAGCCAGATCATGGCCGCCGACAGCGCCACCCCGGACATCATCACCATCTTCGCCGGAACGCTGGACGA
>JANLTS010000328.1:0-6457 GCA_031363045.1 Hyphomicrobiales bacterium | reverse complement strand
ACCTATACACTGGGGGTGATCTGCGAGAAGGTCGGGCGTTATGCCGAGCGCATTCATCATCCCGAGCGGCTGTTGCATCCCCTGAAGCGTAAGGGGCCGAAGGGCTCGGGCGAGTTTACCCGCATCTCGTGGGATGACGCGATGGGGGAAACAGCCGAAGCATTCCTCAAGGCCGAGGCCAGATATGGCGCGCAAAGCGTGTGGCCGTATTTCTATGCCGGCACCATGGGCTATGTGATGCGAGACGGCATCAATCGGCTCAGGCACGCCAAGGGCTATTCCAACATGTACGACACGTTCTGCGTGGCGCTGTCATGGTCGGGGTTCCTGGCGGGCACGGGCGCTGTGACGGGTGTCGATCCGCGTGAGATGCAGAAATCCGACCTGATCGTCATCTGGGGCGGCAATCCTGTGAACACGCAAGTCAACGTGATGACCCACGCGATGAAGGCGAGGAAGGATCGCGGCGCCAGGATCGCCTGCGTCGATATTTATGACACCGGCACGATGAAACAGGCCGATATCAAGCTGCTCATTCGTCCGGGTACGGATGGTGCCTTGGCCTGCGCCATCATGCATGTGCTGTTTCGCGACCGCCACGCCGACCGCGAATACCTCAAGCAATATACCGATTGCTCACCGGAGTTCGAGGCGCATCTCAAGACGCGCACGCCGGAATGGGCTTCAAAGATCTGCGACATTCCGGTGACCGATATCGAAGCCTTCGCCAAGTTGATCGGGGAGACGCCGCGGAGTTTCTTCCGGCTTGGTTATGGCTTCACGCGGTCGCGCAATGGCTCGGTCAACATGCATGCCGTGTCTTGCATTCCGGCCATCACCGGCGCTTGGCAGTATGAGGGCGGTGGTGCTCTGCACTCCAACAGCGGCATGTACCGCATGAACAAGACGATGATCGAGGGGCTCGACGTCAAGCAAGCGGGCATCCGCAGCATCGACCAGAGCCGCATCGGGCCGGCCCTGCTGAGCGACCCCTACGATCTTGCTGGCGGCCCGCCGGTCATGGCGATGATCATCCAGAACACCAATCCGGCCTCGGTGGCGCCCGACCAGACGAAGGTCAAGCAGGGGTTGGCACGCGAGGATCTGTTCACCTGCGTGCATGAGCAATTCATGACCGAGACGGCGGCCTTCGCCGACATCGTGCTGCCGGCCACCATGTTTCTCGAGCATGACGATATCTACCAGGGCGGCGGCCACAGCCACCTGATGCTGGGCCGCAAACTGGTGGATGCGCCGGGCGAGTGCCGCAACAACCATGAGGTGATCGGCGATCTGGCAAAGCGTGTGGGCGCCGAACATCCAGGCTTCCAAATGTCACCACGCGAGCACATTGACTGGTGCCTGCTGAATTCGAAACGGCCGGGGCTCGATCGGCTCGACGCGGAAAACTGGCTGGACGTGCAACCGGATTTCGACACGGCGCATAATCTCAAAGGCTTTGGCCACGCCGATGGAAAGTTCCACTTCCGGCCGCGCTGGGGTTCGGTCCGCTACAAGGGCAGTCCGGCATCGCTGGGACCGGTCGAGCAATTGCCGGAATTCCCCGATCATTGCGAGGTGATCGAGGAGGCTACTGCCGAATACCCGTTCCGGCTGGCCACCAGCCCGGCCCGGACGTTCCTCAATTCCAGCTTCAACGAGACGCCGTCATCACGAAAGCGTGAGGGCAGGCCCACCGTGTTCGTGCACCCCGATGACATGGCGGCGGCGGGACTGGCCGATGGCGCCAAGGTGATGCTCGGCAGCGCCCGGGGTATTGTGACGCTCCATGCCAAGTCCCATCTGGGGCAGAGGCGCGGTGTGCTGATCGCCGAATCGATCTGGCCCAATGAAGCCTTCGAGGATGGTCAGGGCATTAATACGCTGACCGGTTGCGACCAGCCAGCGCCGAGCGGCGGCGGCACCTTCCACGACAACCGGGTGTGGCTAAGACCCGCCTGAGACGCCATCTCAGGTCCAGGACATGAACGGCGGATGAATGGAACCATCAGGCCTGTTTCACGTTGTTGACGCTAGTATGCCCTCAAGTTCACATGATTTGAGGCCAATAGGCTTCCCAAGGTTGAAAAAATGTCGATGTCGCGCAAAGCAATGATCCTTATGGCAGTGATGCTGGCCCTGGCCACGGCAGCCACTGCTGCGACGGCCTTTGCGGGCACGCGCAAGAAGCTTCCGCAAGTCTCCCAGCAGGTCGTCGAAGCCATCTACATAGCGTCCGACGCGGTGCGTCACGCGAAGTTGCGCCCCATGAAGCGCGGCGATTTCCGCCCGACAGTTGGATTCAAGATTCCCGTCCGCCGCTAAAGCGTTTTGTTGTCGATCAATTTTTCCGAACTTTGACGATGTCCGTCAAAGTTCGGGTTGATCTATGGCAACCGAGCAATCCGTTCCACCAGCAGGTCGAAGAAGGCATCGGCATCAACGGAGCGCAGGACATTGGCGTTGGGCGGGCGGCCGGTGACTTTCCACCAGTCGATGACGGTGGCGCCCATGGTGAGCTCGGATTCGCATTCGATGGCGACGTTAACCTCGCGGCCCTGGAAGAGCTCAGGCTTGAGAAGCCAGGCCATGACGCAAGGGTCATGCAGCGGGCCGCCGTCAAAGCCATACTTGTGAACGTCATAACGCTCAAAGAAGTTCAGCATTTCGGCAGTAGCCGCACCTGAACGATTGGGGAGCGCGCGGAACCGCTCGAGCCGAGACTTGGTGGTCAGTGCGCCATGCGTACAATCGAGCGGGATCAAGGTGATCGGAATGCCGGCGGCAAACACGATGCGCGCCGCGTGCGGGTCGACATAGATGTTGAATTCAGCCGATGGCGTGACGTTGCCTTGCTCGAAGTAACCGCCTCCCATGGCGACGATCTGCTTGATGCGCGATGCGATGCGCGGTTCGCGGATGAGCGCCAAAGCCACATTGGTCAGCGGACCCAAGGCACAGATCGTTATGGTGCCGGCGGGATGCGACATGAAGGTTTCGACGAGATAATCGACCGCATACTGCGCTTGCAGCGGCATGGTGGGCTCTGCCAGCACCGGGCCGTCAAGCCCGGTCTTGCCATGGACTTCCTCGGCTGTGACGAGGTTGCGCACCAATGGGCGGATGGCACCGGAATAGACCTTGATGTCGGGCCTGCCGGCAAGTTCGCAGATCTTGCGGGCGTTTACTTCAGTGAGCGCCAGCGGCACGTTGCCCGCCACCGCCGTGATGCCTAGCACCTCGAGTTCGGGTGACGCCAAAGCCAGCAGGATGGCAACGGCATCGTCCTGGCCGGGATCGGTGTCAATGATGATGGGGATCGGCTTGGTCATGGATTCTCCGGCGCAAAAAAATCTCTTAGAGGAGCGGGCTGTCATGGGCAATCGTCCGAGAGGCGGCGAATGCGGTCACTCACGATGTCTTGGTTGCATGGGTGAGTTCAGCTGCTAACGCGAGCGGCCGGTTTTCTTGCGAAGGTGATGTGTCAACGCCAAGCCGATGCAGTGGCGGAGTTCCGCCTTTGGCAAGGGGTGGTCGATGCTGAAGACGAGGCTGCGGTTGCCTTCGATCGTGAGTTCGTTTGAGTAGAGTGCCTTGAACGTGTCGGCGAGGCCCGACTGGCAGTGCACGAACATCGCGCAACAACGATCTTCGGCTTTCACCAACCCCAAGCGGATGGTGCTGCCGCTGCCGGTTTCGGACGTGAGATAACTCGGCTGACCCCAGCGCAGGGCTTCCTCTACCCGGCCAACGCCGGGTGTGGTTGCCGCCACATCGAAAATCATGGTGCGGATGGCGAGCAGCCTTGGGCGCAAGTGGTCCGGAAAAGCAGCGAAGGTTTCGGCCACGGCTTGGTCAGTGAAGGTTGGCATCGGATTCAGAATTCATGATCATTGCGTTTCTACAGCGTGAAGCATCATACTGACAACCTGCTGACAAGAACTGTCAGCAGGTTTGCCTAGAGTAGCACCATGAGACGCGCTGAACGCCTGCTGCAACTGCTCCAGATTCTCCGCCGTCACCGCAGGCCGGTGACCGGCGAAGCCATATCTCAGGAGCTGGAAGTGTCGCTGCGCACCGTCTACCGCGATATTGCCTCGCTCGTCTCCGACCGGGTGCCGATCCGTGGCGAGGCGGGCGTTGGCTATGTGCTGGGCGAGGGTTTCGACTTGCCGCCCCTGATGTTCACGCCTGATGAGCTTGAAGCCGTGATGCTGGGCTTGCGCTGGGTGGCGAGGCGTGGCGATGGGCAATTGTCACGCGCCGCGCAGGATACGGTGGCGAAGATTGGTGCCGTACTCCCCGAACGGCTGAAACCTTTCCTGTTCGATGCCGGATTGATGATCCCGCCGGGTGCGCATGTGATCCGCGATTCGGTTGATGTCGCGCAATTCCGCAATGCCATTCGCGAAGGACGGAAAACCGAACTGCTTTACAAGGCGGAAGATGGCAAGGAGACGAAGCGGGTGATCTGGCCGCTGGCGGTAGCCTACTTCGATGCCCAGCGCCTGATCATCGCCTGGTGCGAATTGCGCCAGGCATTCCGCTCGTTCCGCACCGACCGGATGGTCGAGGCGCAGGTGCTCGATGTCAAATATCCGGCCCGGCGCAAGGCTTTACTGAAACAAATGTATGAGGAACTTGAACTCTTGCACGGCGTCCGTCAGGTCGATGTGTTCGGCTGAAGCTGGCGCGCCAGCAGGGCAAGCGCCAGCGGATAGATGCGGTGTTCTTCTTTGAGGACGCGCGCCGACAGCGTTTCGGGCGTGTCGCCCGGAAGCACCGGAACTTGCGCCTGCAGGATGACCGGGCCAGCATCGAGTTCAGCCGTCACATGGTGCACCGAGCAGCCATGGATTTTCGCGCCATCGGCAAGGGCGCGCTCATTGGTGTGGAGACCCCTGTAGGCAGGAAGCAGCGACGGATGGATGTTGATCATCTGGCCTTGCCAACCGGAAATGAAACCCGCCGTCAGGATGCGCATGAAGCCGGCGCAGGCGATGATGTCGATCTTCATGGCCCGCAGATGTGCGTCGAGGGCGGCTTCGTGGGCCTCCCGGGTGGGATAGGCCTTGTGGTCGATGAGTTTCGCGGCAATGCCGTTGGCGGCGGCGAACTTTAGCCCCGCTGCATCCGCCCGGTTCGAGACGACGCAAACGATCTCAGCGGGGTAGGCGGGATCGCGGGCCGCCGCGACCAGCGCCATCATGTTGGAGCCGCGACCTGATATCAGGACGGCGGCGCGGGACTTGGTCATGTCACGTTCAGGGTGCCGGAGAGGGCGACTTGCTCTTCCGTGCCCTTGCGCTTGCGGATGGTGCCAAGGTTCACCACGGTTTCGCCCGAACGCTTGAATGAGGCCGCAACCTTCTTCGCATCCTTCGCCGCCACGACGACGATCATGCCGATGCCACAGTTGAAGGTGCGGAGCATTTCACGTTCGGCGACGCCGCCAGCACTTTGCAGCCAGTTGAACACTGGAGTATATGGCACTTGATCGAGATTGATTTCGGCAACCATGGTCTTGGGCAGCACGCGCGGGATGTTTTCAATGAAGCCGCCGCCGGTGATGTGGGCCAAGGCCTTCACAGCTCCCGTCGCCTTGATGGCCTTGAGCACCGGCTTCACATAGATGCGGGTGGGGGTGAGGAGCGCCTCGGCGAGTGTCTTCGTCTTGTCGAAGGGCGCCTTGGCGGAATAAGCGATGCCGCTTATCTCGACGAGCTTGCGGACCAGCGAATAACCATTGGAATGGGGGCCTGACGAGGCGAGACCCAAAATCACATCGCCCGGCTTCACATCTTTTTTCGGCAGCAGATTCTTGCGCTCGGCGGCACCTACGGCAAAGCCCGCGAGGTCATAATCGCCGCCGTGATACATGCCGGGCATTTCCGCCGTTTCGCCGCCGATCAAGGCGCAACCCGCCTGCTTGCAACCATCAGCGATGCCGGCGATGACTTCGCGGGCCGCCGCGACATCGAGCTTTCCGGTTGCATAGTAATCGAGGAAGAACAGCGGCTCGGCGCCTTGCACCACGAGGTCATTGACCGACATTGCAACGAGATCGATGCCGACGCCATGGTGGCGGCCCGTCTCGATGGCGATGCGGAGCTTGGTGCCGACGCCGTCATTGGCGGCGACGAGGACTGGATCCTTGAAGCCACAGGCCTTGAGGTCGAAAAGACCGCCAAAACCGCCCAGCGCCGAATCAGCGCCTTTGCGGCGGGTGGATTTGGCCAGCGGCTTGATCGCCTCGACCAGGGCGTTGCCTGCGGAAATATCGACGCCGGCGTCGGCGTAGCTGATCCCGTTACCTGCTGCTTGTTTCGCGCCGCTCATGCCGCTAGTTTGCCCTAATTCTCTGGTGGGAGTGTTGTGTCAGCGGCGTCCATACCCCGAAGTGCTTTGCGAATAAAGCGCGCTCGTGCCGCCGGATGAAGATGTGGAAACCTGGGAC
>JANLTS010000259.1:0-4754 GCA_031363045.1 Hyphomicrobiales bacterium | reverse complement strand
AGAAGAGCGATGCCGACAACCGGCCGCAGCACGCCAAGAAGAAGAGCGATGCCGACAACCGGCCGCAGCACGCCAAAAGGAAGAGCGACGCTGACAACCGGCCGGAGCACGCCAAAAGGAAGAGCGACGCCGACAACCGGCCGCAACACGGCAAGAAGAAGAGTGACGCCGACAACCGGCCGAAGCATACAAAACAGAAGAGCCGCGCCGACAAGGGTGGCGAACAACCGCCCGGCGGCAAGAAGAAGCGTGTTCACAACAAACAAACGAGTGAATTCGTCGTTCCACGTTGAATGACGTCCATGAAGATCGACAGGATGCGGCGGGTGACTGCCGCATCCTTTTCTTATCGGAACCCGAGGAGTGCCACGCCAATGAAGTCTCTCACTCTGCTCCGCCTGTTGGCCTTGGGCCTGCCGATTTTCTGCTCTGCCAAAGCGAGCGCCGGCACGACGGTAGTCCATACCAACCAGGCGTATCTTGAAGAGGCGCGCAACGCGCCGGAGTTCAAGATCGACGATAAGCTCGCTGTGTTCAGGCTGGTACTTGAAAGCCTGCCAGCATCGGTCAAGGTATATCCGACCGAAAACTATTACTATTTCTGGTTCCACCACAATGGCATCAAATATGCTGGGAACCTGCGTTTCGATACCGAGGACCGCGATCAGGGCGTGGTCCACTTCAATTACTTCAAGGACTTCACCCCGTGGCAGCGAGATGAGTCGGATTTCAACGCGCTTCTCGGAGCAAAGGATGGCGTCAAGATCGTCAAGGCCGGCATGCTCAGCTATGATGTGAGCTTCGGACCAAAGACAGTCCGCTTTGAACTGAACGACCTCACTGGCGTAAAGCCACCAGATGGTGCGGTCGGCGCGGGCGAAACCTACATCGGGCCGGTGTTCGATGAATCAGGCATTCGCTTCTTCCTGGTCTTCCACGAAGAGTTGAAGATCTTCATGTTCATCCTGGATGAGTCAGCCCCGGTTTCCGAACAGTTCAATGTGCTGGTGATTTCCGACCGTCTCAGCATCGGTATCCGCAGCGGCTTTGCTTTCTACGACGACCGCTATGCCAAGCGGAAAATCCTTGTTGGCGTCAATCAGCTCAACACCTCGGTCAACAATTACTTCGATGGCCCCTTCGACCAGCTTCCTGATAATTTTATCGAAGGCGATGCCTTGAAGCGCGCCATTCTTGCTGCCAGTCCCGAGATGGCAGGCCAGATCGACCGCTTCGGCAATTCACCCGACAACGAGACGCGCTATCTGATCGCCCCCTATCTGCAATATGAAGACGAGAGCGATCTCGGCGTCATCGCGCAATGCGCGGCTACCGAAAAACCGCCGGTCTATTACAATTGCTTTTCCTTCGCCGGTGGTGGCGATGACGAGGTCCCTCCGCCGCCCGACGAAAACGGCAATTGAATATCAACGGATCATGTAAACCTTGCGCACCGTTTCATGCACCCGGCAGGTGCCGCGCCAGTCCTTGGGGAAGAACGCCACCGTGTCCGGCACGATCTCGATCACTTCACCGGACTCGTGCGTATAGGTGCAGCGGCCCAGCAGGAAATGGCAGAACTCGTCGCTGGTGACATGGCAGTTCCAATAGCCCGGCGTGCAGATCCAAATGCCGGTCTCGCTCTGGCCATTGGGGCCCTTGAACATGACGAGACCGCTGGTGCGCGACTGGCCCTCGATCATGGTGGGGATGATGCCCCAGTCCTTGAACGGTCCGGGGTAACTTGCGGGGTCCTGCAGGTGCGGGGCAGACGAGTCGAGTTTGAGGGTCATGGTCATCTCAGCATGTAAACGTTGCGCAGTGTGTCGTGAACCGTGCAGGTGCCGCTCCAGCCGCCAGGAAACAGCACCACCGTGCCGGCGCGCACTTCGATCACCTCGCCGGACTGGTGCGTGTAGGTCGCACGGCCGCTGACGAAGTGGCAGAGTTCGTCGCGCGGAATCGACAGAGGCCAGGTTCCAGGCGAGCATTGCCACAAGCCGATCTCCGGCTCATTGCCCGGCCCCTTGAACAGCAGCACGCCGTCGCTCTTGGATTGGCCTGCAATCGCATCAGCCTGATAGCCCCAGTCCTTCAATGGACCGGTGTAGAATGCCGGCGCCTCAATGTGAGGCGCGGAGGAATCGAGTTTCGTTGGCATCAGCTGAGCTTCCGGCGGGTGAGGCCATCGATCACCTTCGCGGCCTTGGTCGGCCCATGCTGGGCGCGCATCGCGGCGGAGGTCTTTTTCAACCGCGCCTTCATCGCCTTGTCGGTGATCATCGTCAAGATCTTCGTCTTCAGCTCCTCATCGGTCCAGTCATAGCGGTTGAGCTTGAAGCCGTGGCCGGTTTCCTGAACCCGCGTCGCATTGTCATGCCCATCCCAGACATAGGGCATGATGATCGCCGGCTTGGCGAAGTAGAGGCACTCGGTGAACGAGTTGTTGCCGCCATGATGGATGACGCCCGCCACCTGTCTGATCAGCGATGGCTGCGGAAACCATTTGTCGATGATGACGTTGTCCGGAATTCCAGCGTACTGATCCATGTAGTCACCGACATTCACCAGCGCCCTCACGGGCATGGTGCCGATCACCTTGATCATCCGCTTCAACAATTCGGTATCGCCTGAACCCAGCGAGCCATAACTCACATAGAGCAAGGGCTTGTCGTTGTTCGCCTTGAAATCCGGAATCTTATAAGCCACTTCCTTCCGCACGCAGCCTTCGAGATACTGGAACTGCCTGGCGGGCAGCTTGTGCTTGCGCTTGAACTTTACGGCGGAGGGATAGAGCAGGATGTTCATGTGCGGGCTGGCCTCGAAGAACTGACCGAGCGGATACTTCTTCTCCCCCACCGATTTCAGGAAGGCATTGAAATCGTCATGGATCGGCTTCACCGTGGCGTTGAAATGCTTGCGGTAACGGGCAAAGCCTTTTTTATCTTTCTCGCCGCAACCCGACAGATGCGGCGGAATCTCCGGGTCCTCGATCTCGTTTTCGGAACATGAGATGATCCGCACCCATGGCTTGCCATTGGCCTTGGCGTAGCGCTTGATCGCCGGAAACAGGATGACGTTGTCGACGCAGATGACATCGGGCTTCACCTTGTCGAGCACAGCGGGCAAATCCTTCTCGGCCCATTTCGCCGTCTCGACGATCATGCCCCAGCAATCCTTCACGTAATTGTCGATCTGGTCATAGGGCGATTTGCGGAAATTGGGGATGTGGCCGTTGATGAAATCGACCCAGAACTTCGCCATCTGTTCGGGCGGCAGCGGCTCAGAGAGATTGACGGCATGCGCCTCGAAGCCATAGCCCTTGTAGACATCGAGGAAGCCGGGGTCGGACAGGAACACCACCTTGTGGCCAAGCTTCTTCAACGCCTGGCCGATGCCCACCGAATTCAGCGCCGGGCCGAAGGCGGCCTCTGGAAACAGCGCAATGACCTTCTTGTGCGCGGCCTTCGCCGATCCACTGGCCTTCTTGACGATCTTCTTCGCGGCTTTCTTCGCCGGAGTCTTCACCATGTCGCTCACTCCCCTCGTGATTGAAAATTATTCCTCATGTGCCCGGCAAGCGGCCGCGGTTCAAGCGCTGCGCCGTCAGGACAAGCATGAAACTCACCAGCATGACAATACTCGCCATGGCGTTGATTTCCGGCGTCACGCCGAATCGGATCATCGCATAAATCTGCATCGGCAGCGTCGTCGAGGATTGCCCGGCCCCGGCGGTGAAATAGGCGATGATGAATTCATCGATCGACAATGTGAAAGCCAGAAGTGCGGCGGCAATCACCGCAGGCAGGATCAGTGGCAAGGTGATGCGCCAGAAGGTCATCAACGCCCCTGCGCCCAGATCGCGCGAGGCCTCGGTCAGCGACCAGTCGAAATTCTTGAGCCTGGCCCGCACCACGGCGCAGACGAAGGCGATGTTGAACACCACATGCGCCAGGATGATCGATTGCAGGCCGAGCGTGAATTTGATCAGTGTAAAGAACGATAGAAGAGCAATCGCCAGCACGATGTCGGGAATGATCATCGGCGCGAACAGCAAGGCATCTCGCGCCGCCGAAGGCCTCGCGCGCTCGACGCCTAAGGCCAGCAATGTGCCGATGACCGTGGCAATCGTGGTCGAGAGCGTTGCGACCACCACCGAATTCCATGCGGAGCTCAGGATCTTCGGGTTGGTGGCGAGCTTGCCATACCATTCAACCGAGAAGCCGCCCCAGGCCGTCGGCAGCCCTGCTTTGTTGAAGGACAGCACCATCAACACGGCGATGGGGATATAGAGAAAGGCATAGGTGGCACCGAGATGGGTTGCGAGCAGCTTAGGCATGATCGCCTCTTGCCCGGCCCGCAACGAGCGCCTGGGCGGTGAGTGCCAACAGCATCAAGGCGATCAGCAGGCCTGAAAGTGTCGCACCAAACGGCCAATCGCGGGCGGTGAGGAACTGGTCATAGATAAGGTTGCCGATCATCTGCAGCTTGCCGCCGCCCAGCAGGTCAGGCGTCACGAAATTGCCGATCGACAGGACGAAGACGAACACCGCGCCCGCCGCTACGCCCGATACGGTCAGCGGCAAGGTGATCCTGAAGAAAGTGGTGACGGCGGAGGCGCCTAGATCGCGCGACGCCTCAGCATAACTTGGATCAAGCCGCTGCAGTGCTGAGTAGACCGCCAGCACCACGAAGGGCGTGTAATTGTAGACAAGCCCGAGGATCACCGCGAACTCGTTGTAGAGCAGCGGCAG
>JANLTS010000191.1:0-4732 GCA_031363045.1 Hyphomicrobiales bacterium | reverse complement strand
ATGCCGCCTATCTCGAACTCGCGGCACGCCTCGGCCTGCCACTGGCCAGCAAGGACAAGGAACTGCTGACAGCGGCAGCGAACAGCGGCGTGGCGGCCATTGCCTGCTGATCACGATTCCGGTTCAAACCGGAACTCGACGGAATAACGCATCAAGCTCAAGTTGGGGACGGCGCGAGCGGCAGCTATCACCCGTCTTTCAAATTCATGAGCGACAAGGATGCCACGCACAAGACGCCCCTCTTCCTCCGCGGCGAGGTCGCCCATGTAGCCCAGAATCTGACCAACCGCACTACTCTGGGCTCTCCCGGCTTTCAACTCAACGACGACAATCGCGCGGTCGACAGTATCCTCACACGTAATGTCAATCAGGCCTGAGTCGACAAGCCGCTCCATATCCTGGTCGATGATGGTAAGTGTCCGGCCCAACTTCTTTATATCGCGGCGCAGAGCAATCTGCATATCGCGCTCGAGGGAAAGTTTTTGCGCATCGCCTTCCTTACTGAGTTCCACCTTGGTGACCGCTGAGTCGGATCCAACTTCAGTGGAATTTCCCTCCAGTTTCTCGGTGCTATCGTCCCTCAGAAACGATTCATACAAAACGAGGGCCGCCTTGAGCGCTGCCAAGCCGTTGCGAATGTTGCCGTCAATGCGAATTTTTGAAGGGTTGGCCCTGTTCCGTCTCTCGTCTTCGGTCGAATAAGTTAGCTGATCGATGATACCGGAAAATCCGGACTCCCGGTAAATCGTTTCCAGGTCCCCGTATTCCTTCTCAATGCGCGAAACGTTAGAATTGCGCGCCGCAGCTACATTCGGGGCGTATCGCAATTGAAGCCACTTCAGAAAGTTCCTGTGCATGTTAATCTACTTTCAGTAGGCGTAGTCCCTGAACACCCTCGTGATGTCGCCGTTCCAGCTGGTGTTGTAGAGCCCCAGCAGGTTTTCCGCTGCCGTCTTGCCTGTCGCCACCGTCTCATCGAGCACATCGAGGAAGGCGGCTTCGGTTTTGCCTTTGCAGCCGTGTTGCCCACGGGCTTCGAGTCCGGCGCGCGACAGTTTCAATACGTCGCGAGCGATGTCCTGAACGCTCCGTCCACGGATCTTTGCGCCCAGCGCCTGCACCGGCACGTCGTCTCTCAGTTGCTGGCGCTCGGCGGCGGTCCAGTCCTTGACGATGTCCCAGGCGCCGTCGAGAGCCACCTGATCGTAGAACAAACCTACCCAGAAGCCAGGCAGTGCGCAGAGCCTGCGCCAAGGGCCTGAGTCTGTGCCACGCATTTCGAGATATTTCTTCAGGCGGACTTCCGGGAAGATCGTCGTCAAATGATCGGCCCAGTCCTTGGCGACAGGTTTCTCGCCGGGAAGCTGCGGCAACTTGCCGTCGAGAAACGCACGGAAGCTTTCGCCCGCCGTGTTGATGTATTTTCCGTCGCGCATGACGAAGTACATCGGCACATCGAGGGCGTAATCGACGTAGCGCTCGAAACTCATTCCCTCCTCAAAGGCAAAAGGCAGCATGCCGGAGCGGGCATTGTCGGTATCGCGCCAGACTTCCGAGCGGAAGGACAGGAAGTCGTTGGGCTTGCCTTCAAGGAACGGCGAATTGGCGAAGAGTGCGGTAGCGATGGGCTGCAGGGCGAGCGACACGCGGAGCTTCTTCACCATGTCGGCTTCGGAGCCGAAATCGAGGTTCACCTGCACCGTGCAGGTGCGGAACATCATGTCGCGGCCATACTTGCCGACCTTGTCCATGTAAGGCGCCATGATGGCATAGCGGCCCTTGGGCATGACCGGCGTCTCGGCCCTGGTCCACACCGGCGAAGCGCCCAAACCCAGAAAGCCGATGCCAAGCCGGTCGCCGATCTCACGTACCTGGGTCAGATGCTCATGCACCTCCTCGCAAGTGTCATGCACGGAGTTGAGCGGTGCGCCCGACAATTCAAACTGGCCGCCGGGTTCGAGCGAGATGTTGCCGAGGCCGTTGGGATCGGTCAGGGCGATGATGTTCTCGCCCTCATAGACGCCTTCCCAGCTAAAGCGGTCGCGCAGGCCTTCGAGCAGCGCCTTGATCGAGCGTGGGCCATGATAGGGCACTGGCCCCAGCGTATCGGTGAGGAAGGGGAATTTCTCGTGCTCGGTGCCGATGCGCCATTGATCCTTGGGTTTCGAACCCGACGACAACTCTTCGATGAGCTGGGCCTTGGATTCGATTGGTCGCCGCGCTTTGGGCGTGTCGGGGGCTGGTCCGCTCACGAGTATCTTCCTGTCAAACGTCAGGTTGTCGATGTAGGCGGGCCGGTTTCATCCGGCAAGACAAAGATTTGGTGACGATTGATCAAGTTTCGTGATGCCAGTCGCCAAGCACCGCTTGCACCAGCGTCAGGGCCGCCACAGCCGCCGTATCGGCCCGCATGATGCGGGGGCCGAGTGATATAGCGGTGACGAAGGGCAGCGATTTCAATAGAGTCTTCTCGTCATTGGTGAAGCCGCCCTCGGGGCCGATCAGCACGGCGGCGGGGGCAGACAGGGCTTTAAGAGCCAAGAGCGGATCGGCAATCGCCGCCCGCTCATCGCAATAAACCAGTGCACGGCCCAGCTGCCAATCGGCCAGGAGCTTCGGCAGTTTCACCGGTTCATGCACCTCTGGCACGAAGACCAGGTTGCACTGCTCAGCCGCCTCAATGGCATTGGCGCGCATACGTTCGAGGTTCACCCGCTCGGCAATGGTGCGCTGGGTGATGACCGGCCTTAAGCGCCTGGCGCCAAGCTCGGTGGCCTTCTGAACGACGTAGTCGAGCCGGGCGTGTTTCAAGGGTGCAAAGATGTAATCGATGTCGGGCGGTGGCGACACATCGGCGACACGGCGTTCGCAGCGGAGCGTGGTTGATTTCTTCGACACCGTGGCGAGATAGGCCAGCCATTCGCCGTCCTTGGCGTTGAAGACGCTGACCGGATCGCCGCCAACGAGCCGCAGCACGGAGGTGAGGTAATGCGCCTGTTCACGGGGCAGCTCGATTTCCGAGGCGGCGACGAGGGCGGCGTCAAGGTGAAGGCGAGGGGTGGTTTTCATGGGATGCCTGATGTACACCGCGCCGATGAGCGATGCCAGCCGCGAGGACGCCAAAATAGCCGACGCCCTGCCCGGCCATTGGGCGGATCGGCTGTTGCCACTGGCGTTGCGGCCCTACGCGCGGCTGATGCGGCTGGAACGGCCAATCGGCTGGTGGCTGCTGCTGCTGCCCTGCTGGTGGGGGCTGTTGCTGGGCCAGATCGGGCTCGGGGGCGGCATTCCCAATCTCTGGTATGCGCTGCTGTTCCTGATCGGCGCCATCATCATGCGGGGTGCCGGCTGCACGCTGAACGATATCGCCGATCGTGACATTGATGGCATGGTGGAACGCACCAAGCTGAGGCCCATTCCGGCGGGCCAGGTGAGCGTCACGCAAGCACTGGTTTTTCTCATTGCACTCTGCCTCGCGGGGCTTGTCGTGCTGGTGCAGTTCAACCGGTTCACGATCATCCTCGGAGTTGCCTCGCTCCTGATTGTCGCCATTTATCCCTTCATGAAGCGCATCACCTATTGGCCGCAGGCGGTGCTGGGGCTGGCCTTCAACTGGGGGGCACTTGTGGGATGGGCGTCGTTGCATGGCGCATTGTCGCTGGCACCGTTGCTGCTCTATGGCGGCGGCATCGCCTGGACCTTGGCCTATGACACGATCTATGCGCATCAGGACAAAGAGGATGACGCCATCATCGGCGTCAAATCCACGGCGCTGAAATTCGGCGACAACTCGCTGCCATGGCTGGCGGGGTTTTTCTTCGCCAGCCTGGCATTGATCGATGCCGCGATCTGGGTGGCGGGCGGCAGCCTCATCGCGCATGTGGGGATTGCCGCGGCGGCGCTCCATGCGGCATGGCAATTGTCGCGCTTCGAGGCGGACAATGCCACGCGCTGCCTTGAAATTTTCCGCTCCAACCGCATATTCGGACTCATCATCACCCTCACCTTGCTTGTGGATACCCTCCTCACATGATCGACGATCTTCTCTCGCTGGCCAGCGAGGCCGTGACCCACGCCCGCAAGCTCGGTGCCGATGCCGTGCATGCGGTGGCTGCTGATGGCCGCTCCACCGAAATCGAAATCCTTGATGGGCAGATTGAGAAACTGGAGCAGGCGGAAGCCCGCGACATCAGCCTAAAGGTCTATGCCGGGAAATCTTCGGCGACGATCTCCGGCAGCGTGCTGACGAAAGAGGCTATCCACCGGCTGGCCGAGACGGCACTGGCGATGGCGCGGTTGGCACCGCCTGATCCCTTTGCCGGCATCGCCGATCCGGAACAGCTGGAAACCGTAGTCCGCGATCTTGATCTGGCGGGTGATGACATGCCCAATGCCGCTGGGCTTGAGCGCCTGGCGAAAGAGGCTGAGGCGGCGGCACTGGCGGTGAGCGGGGTTACCAAATCCTCTGGTGCCGGCGCATCGGCGTCCGACCGCATCGTCGCCATCGTCATGTCGAACGGCTTCGCGCAGGGCTATCGCCGCACTGGCTGCGGGGTCAGCATGTCGGCGATTGCCGGTGAAGGCACATCGATGCAGCGCGACTATGATTATGCCTCGGCCATTCATTTCGCTGACCTGCGTTCGCCGGAAACCGTGGGCCGCGAGGCTGGTGAACGCGCCGTCAAGCGATTCAATCCGCGCAAGGTGAAAAGCCAGGCGGTGCCGGTGATCT
>JANLTS010000092.1:0-8414 GCA_031363045.1 Hyphomicrobiales bacterium | reverse complement strand
ATCCCCGCCACACCTCTCTTGGTCGCTGGCGCCCCCCCCCTTCCCGTTGGCGCCTTTTTCTGCTAAAAGCCGGTTTTTTGTACGGGTCCACCCGCCTTGCCAACGGGGGGGGGGGGAAGGGGCCCGCTGCGAAGCAGCGGGATAGGGGGGCAACCGGAGACTTCACGGATGGAGCACGGTGGCCCCTCTCCTTCCCCAAGCTTGCGCTTGGGTCCCCCTCCTCTCCCCGCTCACGCGGAGCGAGGATAATACCTGTAATGCCCCGTCACCGGATAGGTGAACAGCACGTCCTGACGCTGCGTGCCGTCACCGATGTTGTGGATCAACAGCGGGCGTGAAGCCTCGTCATTCATTGTTGCCGAGACGATGCCGATATGCGGCAGGTTGCCCGGCAGCATCATGCTGACAAGATCGCCGGGCAGATAATCCGCAGCGATTTCGGAAACCGCAAGTTCCGCCTTCCGGCGCTTGAAAAAGGTCCGCAGGTTCGGAACCCGGCGGTGATCGATGTTACGGTCGGTGCGTGTCAGGCCCCAGTGCTTCGGATAAACGGAGAAATTCGCTGCCATGTCCTCATGCACCGCCTTCTGCAAATCGAAGTCGAGGCCATCGCGATAGGCGCGGATGATCACGTCCGTGCACACGCCGCGATCCTGCGGCACGTCGCCACCGGGATATACGATCCGCACATAGGCGGGGTCATAGGTCACGGTGCGGCCGATCTGAGCTTCGGCGGCGCCGACCAGCCGTTCCACCCATTTGCGTGCAAGTGCTGGAGAAGCGATCAACAACAACGGAGTGGCAAGCAGCAAACGGCGCGTAAGCATCGCGCTACTCCGCCATGCCAATGCGGCAGGATTATGAGTCAGTTCGCCGCCGTCACCGTGACAAAGACCTCGTTATAGGCAGGTTGACCGGCGGGTGACCAGAGCGAGGTGGAGAGCCGGTTCATCGGCGCTGCTTGCGGGTCGTCGCCATCCCACCACTTGCCTTCAAGCGTTGCAACGCCTGGCCGCACCGCGCTACTCACCGCCAGCTTGAGGCGGAGTTCGGCAGCACCATTGCGCACCGCCACGCGCATGCCGTCTTCAAGGCCGCGCAACCTGGCGTCATCGCCATGCAGGGTGATGACAGGAATACCCTGTTGATCGAGATGTCTTGGCATGTTGGCGAATGTAGAGTTGAGGAAATAATGCGACTTCGGATTGAGCAATTGCAAATGCTCTGTAGACGGAAGAACAGGTACGTCGATGGCACCGCTGGCGATCTTGAGTTTCGAAGCCAATGCCGCAATGGCTGGCCGTGGTGCCGGTGACTTGCGCCATCCCTGTTCTGCCAGATCGGCAAGCGTCCAGCCCTCGGGCAATGCCGAGGCGGCAATCTCCTCGTCGCTTTCTCTGAATGCTGGATGTTCGAGCCCGAGCTTCTCTGCCAGCCCGCGCATGATGGCGCCGCTGCTGCGCGCCTCGCCCTGTGGCGGAATTGCCGGGTTGTTTGCCATCACATAGTGATGGCCCCAGCCACCCTGAATGTCGAAATGCTCAAACTGCGTTGTGGCTGGCAGCACGATGTCGGCATGGCGCGCTGTGTCGGTGAGGAAGTGATCGATCACTACGGTGAACAGGTCATCTCGCATCAGGCCGTTGCGCACCCGCGGACCATCGATGTTGGTGAGCGCCGGATTGGCCGACCACACCATGAGACCCTTGACCGGCGGTGAGGCCATTTCCAGATGCTCACCCAGCCTGGCGATGTCGAGACTGCGGGGATTGCCCCGCAGCAGATCAGGCCGCGCCGCCTGTGCCTCGTTCAGTTCCGGCATGGAGAGGATGGACAGACCCCCGCCCCTATGCCGCCAGTGACCGCCGAGTATAGCCAGCGCGGAGAGCCCGCGCACGAAGTCCTCGCCGTTCCGCGCCTGCTGTGGCGCGATGCCGGCCCGAATCAGGGCAGGGCTGGCTGAGGCAAAGGCCTCCGCCAATGCGGCGATCTGTTCGGCAGGAACACCGGTCACTGCCGCCGCACGCTCGAAGGTCCAAGGCTCAACCGCCTTCCGATACTCAGTAAGGTCCTCAACCCACAGCGACGCCAGTTCGAGATCGGCGCGGCCGGTCTCCAACAGATGCCTGCCGATGGCTGCCGCCAGCACCGGGTCGGTGCCGGGCCGTGGTGTCAGATGCACATCGCATTGCTTCGTGGTCCGCGTCACGCACGGATCGATGGCGATAACCCGCGCGCCATTTTTCCGTGCTTGCGCAATGAAGTGCCATTGATGGTGGCAGGTCGACAAGACATTCTGCCCCCACAGAATGACGAGCTTCGCCTCCGGCGTCTCCTCTGGGTCAACCCCGATGGGATGGCCTTCCATCATCAGCGCCACCGCCGAAACCGCACAGACGCCGCCTGTCGCAAGGCTCGCTCCCAATGCATGGAAGATGCGGTTCAAGGCCAGCCGCTGCACCACGCCTTGCGTGCCGAGATAGGAAAACGGCATCAGCGCTTCGCCACCGTGCTCGGCGATGATCGCCGTGAAGCGCGCGGCAATCTCGCCCAGCGCCTCGTCCCACGAGATCGGCGCGAACTCCCCGCTGCACTTGGGGCCGGAACGCTTCAACGGTTGCAGCAGGCGCTCATGCGCCGTCACCCTACCCTCATAATCCTTGACTTTGGCGCACAGCACGCCGCGCGTAATCACCTGGTCCTTGGCACCCTCGATACGAATGACTTTTCCATTCTCGACATGGGCAATCCAGGCGCAGGAATCCTGGCAATCGAGCGGACAGCATCCCTTGACCTGCATGGTGTCATTCTCTCCCGGCAATGCAAAGCCAGCATCGGACCATTGCACACGCCTGTAAAGCCCCGAAGCCATTGCCATTTGACTTGAGAGACCAAGGCGCTAAATACGCCCCAAATCCACTCACCGCCTGAGGCAATTCCACATGGCCAAGCCGCGCACGCTTTATGACAAGATCTGGGACGATCATCTGGCCCATGAGGCGGACGACGGCACCTGTCTCCTCTATATCGACCGCCATCTGGTGCATGAGGTGACGAGCCCGCAAGCCTTCGAAGGCCTGCGCATGACCGGCCGCAAGGTCCGCCACCCGGAAAAGACGCTGGCCGTCGTCGATCACAACGTACCAACGACCGACCGCTCCAAGGGCATCGCCGAAACCGAAAGCCGCATCCAGGTCGAGACGCTGGCCGCCAATGCCAAGGAATTCGGCATCCTGTATTTCCACGAGCGCGACAAGCGCCAGGGCATCGTCCACGTTGTCGGCCCCGAACAGGGCTTCACGCTGCCCGGCACGACAATCGTCTGTGGTGACAGTCACACGTCGACGCATGGCGCCTTCGGGGCACTCGCCCACGGCATCGGCACGTCGGAAGTGGAACATGTGCTGGCCACCCAGACGCTGATCCAGAAAAAGGCCAAGAACATGCTGGTCGAGGTCAACGGCACGTTGCCGAAGCACTCGACGGCCAAGGACATCATCCTGGCGGTGATCGGCGAGATCGGCACGGCCGGCGGCACCGGTTCGGTCATTGAATTCGCGGGCTCTGCCATCCGCGACCTTTCGATGGAAGGCCGCATGACGGTCTGTAACATGACCATCGAAGGCGGTGCGCGGGCCGGCATGATTGCGCCCGACGAGAAGGCGATTGCCTATTTCGACGGCCGCCCGATGGCGCCAAAGGGTGCCGCATGGGATGCCGCGCGGCGCTATTGGGAGACGCTCAAGACCGATGACGGCGCGCATTTTGACCGAGTCGTGAAACTCGACGCCGCCTCACTGCCGCCCATCGTCTCATGGGGCACATCGCCCGAGGACGTCGTCTCCATCGCCGGTGTCGTTCCCAACCCGGATGACATTGCGGACGAAGGCAAGCGCCAATCGAAATGGCGGGCTCTCGACTATATGGGGCTGAAGCCGGGAACCAAAATGACCGACGTCGAACTCGATGTCGTGTGGATCGGCTCCTGCACCAACGGCCGCATCGAGGACTTGCGCAATGTCGCGCGCGTCGTCGAGGGCAAGAAGGTGGCCGGCAACCTCGCCTATGCGATGATCGTTCCGGGCTCCGGTCTGGTGAAGGCCCAGGCCGAGGCCGAGGGCCTGGACCGCATCTTCACCGCGGCGGGCTTTGAATGGCGCGAACCCGGCTGCTCGATGTGTTTGGGCATGAACCCCGACCAGCTGAAACCCGGCCAGCGCTGCGCCTCGACGTCGAATCGCAATTTCGAAGGCCGCCAAGGCTACAAGGGCCGCACCCACCTGCTGTCACCCGAAATGGCGGCGGCGGCGGCCCTGGCGGGGCGGTTTGTGGATATCCGTAAACTTGGTTAAGCCTCTGAATTAAAGTTGTTTTAACCACCGGTTGTGGAACATTTGATTAACAGTTGATGAACCTCTTGTTAAGCGTTATGTCACCACCGTGGCGTTATGGTGATTCAATCGTTAGCTCCAGCGTCACAATTTTACGGGGGTTTCAAGTGGGTTCTACAGTTCAGGCGGATGCCAAGTTTCTCCGCCGCATTTTTATGGGTCTGGTGTTCCTGACTCTGGTGACCGGCGGCATGGCCGGCCTGACGACAGTTCAGGCAATGACCGGCAACGCTGGTTCGTGCATGATTTTCTGCCAGTAATGGCCTGAGGCGATGGCGGGCCACCGGCTTTCGGGCCATACCGCTCCCTCGCTTGCCGACATCGAATCTCTGGCCGCCGAAGCCTTTGAAGGGCTTCCGGCGGCTTTTCGTTCACTCTGCGGCAACGTCATCATCACGGTTGAGGATTTCCCCACCGTCGACGTGCTCGACAGCATGAAGGCCGAACCCTTCGATCTCTTGGGCCTGTTTCATGGTGTGGGGCTGGCCCACGATCAGGCTGTCCCCGAAACCGGGCGCTTTCCCAACATGGTCTTCCTCTATCGCCGGCCCATTCTCGACTATTGGTCCGAGCATGACGAGACTTTGGGCGCCATCGTCACACATGTGCTGGTGCACGAGATCGGCCATCACTTCGGCCTTTCCGATGCCGACATGGAAGCCATCGAACGGCAGGCCAGTTGAAACCCGGCGACCTTAACCGCGAAGAACAGGCAAAACGTGACCTGGCGCGCCTCGAACGCGAGCGCGAAAAACTCTTCCATGGATCGAATGCCCCCGATGACGATGACAATGATCCTGTCGTCATCTTCGGCAAGCGTGTGGCCCGCATTCTGGGGCCGCTCATTGCCATGGGGCTGATCGTCTACCTTCTCGCCACATATCTGCCACGACCCTGAAGCCACGCTGACAGCACCGTTCGGTCATCATTCAGCCGGAAGGCTGCAGTGTCATCCCTCAACGTCTCACAGGGAGCCATATCGTGAGTTTCAAAGTGCTTAGCGTTTCCGTTCTTCTCGCCTGCCTAGTTTTGCCAGCCTCCGCCGGATCACCCCCGGTGAAGAGCAAAGTAACGCCCGGCAATGTCGCATCCACATGTCTGGCGCTCGGCGCCATGGGCGAAACTCTCGCCAACGGCACAGGCTGCCGCAACACCACAACCGGCGCCGCCGTCGACTGCTCCGGCGGTCAGTGTACGGATTATTTTGCCGACCCCCGCTACAACAAGATCAAGTCGATCCTTGATGTCGGCAAAGTGAAACCACAGAAAGCGCCGCTGAAGCTTTAGCAAGGACTCATAAGTCTCGCCGCTGCGGCATCACGAAATACCGGGCCCGGTAATCTCCTTGAGGAGCTTGCGGAAGATTGCATCGGCGAACGCATCATAGTCTTTGGCCGCAATGACGAAATGGTCAACGCCTCCCGCCACCTCGTTTTGCATGTAAGTGCGGAGCTGGCGCCATTCGTTCTGGATCGCCAGGCCATTGATGGTGATCCCGCTGCCCAGGAGTTTCCGGCGCACCACATCAATTGATGGCCCGATATTGTTCGGACCATCCGCCACGACATCGACCACCCGCCGGGTGGCGCGCGGCGCATGCTCGAATAACGCTTCTGCATAAAGCAGCGCGCTCGACATCGACGTTGTCGTCGGCTCCGTGCTGCGCGGCGTCCGGATTATGCTGCTGGCAATGCTCTCGGCGTCGGCCGGACTCGAAATAAGCGTCCACGGCAAAGCCGTGACCTGGCCTTTGACACCTGACCAATGCACGACGCTCACGGCGATTCGCTGTAGATTGCCGTGGCTGATCGCCTCTTGAACTTCGGGGCGGCGAAAGGCCAGCGCCAGCCCTTGCATCTGCAGCATGAACTCTTGATCATCGACACTGCCGGAACAATCAAGAGCCACGACCAGCGCCAGATCGACACTGGCATCACCAGCGCGGATCGGCCCGCCGGCCGCCCACGCCAGACAGCCAAGGAATACCGCAACCACCAGCCACACCTGTATTGAGGCCCGCCCGAGACCTTGTCTGCTGCGACCAAGTGCTGCGAGGAATGACATTGATCAATTCACCCGGCGGGCTCAACGCAAGTGCCCTTGTGCAGAAACGGTGAGCGCGTGGCAATCATAGCTGATCACGAGCAAAACGCCAGACGCCACAATGGACTCCATTCGCTATTGCGAACCTCTCGCATCCGGCCTGCCGGCATCCGGGCGCTACCCATCACCTTTGAGGGATACCTGTTCTCTCGCCAAGGATGACGCATGTCTCAATCTCCACTTCCCTCAATTTCCGGCCGCCAAGCTCAATTTCCCAACAATAACAAGCTTCGGCAATGCCCCTTTTGACGGCGCTGGTTTTTGTGGTAGGGAAGCCGTCGGCGTGAGGGGGCTGCAGGGGTCCTGCTGTTCTGCCAGTGAAATGAAAAACAAACAGGGACTTTTGACAATGAGTGATGTGGCTGATCGGGTGAAGAAAATCGTCGTCGAGCATCTCGGCGTCGATGCCGACAAGGTCAAGGCCGAAGCGAGCTTCATCGACGATCTCGGCGCGGACAGCCTCGACACGGTCGAGCTGGTCATGGCCTTCGAAGAAGAATTCGGTATCGAAATTCCGGACGACGCAGCGGAAACCATCCAGACCGTGGGTGATGCGGTCAAGTTCATCGAAAAGAGTGCTGCCTGATTGGCAGCGCCGGATCGCCGCTTGCGGACGGTCACCGAAATCAATTGCGCGGAGGCAGGGTTTGCAACATCCTGCCGCCGCGTTTTCGCGTAGAAAGGGCCGTGCAGCATGCGCCGCGTCGTCGTAACCGGACTTGGGATTGTGTCTCCACTCGCCACTGGCGTTGAGGAGACCTGGAGCCGCCTCCTGGCGGGTGAATCGGGCGCCGGGCCTATCACGAGGTTCGACGCCTCGGATCTTCCCTGCAAGATCGCCTGCGAAGTGAAACGTGGTGACGGATCGAACGGAACATTCCATCCCGAATCATGGCTCGATCACAAGGATCTGCGCCGCTACGACGATTTCATCATCTATGCGGTGGCCGCCGCCAAGCAAGCGATGAAAGACTCCGGTATCGTGCTCACCACCGAGGACGAGAAGTACCGGGCCGGCGTGCTGGTCGGCTCCGGCATTGGCGGCTTGACCTCGATTGCCGAAACCACGTTGCTGCTGGAAGACAAGGGGCCGCGCCGGATCAGCCCGTTCTTCATCCCGGGCTCGCTCATCAATTTGGCCTCAGGGCTGATCTCCATCGAGTTCGGCTGCAAGGGCCCGAACCATGCGGTCGTCACTGCCTGTTCGACAGGCTCGCATGCGATCGGCGATGCTGCCCGCCTGATTGCCCTCGACGATGCCGACATCATGATTGCCGGTGGTGCCGAATCCGCCGTCTGCCGCTTGGGAATCGCCGGCTTCATTGCCTGCAAGGCGCTGTCGACAAAATTCAACGAAACACCAGACAAGGGCTCACGCCCTTATGACAAGGACCGCGACGGTTTCGTCATGGGCGAAGGGGCTGGCGTCGTTGTTCTCGAAGAGCTGGAGCACGCCAAGGCACGCGGCGCTACCATCTACGCCGAGGTCATCGGCTATGGCATGTCGGGCGATGCCTATCATGTCACCGCACCCTCGCCAGATGGCGATGGCGCGTTCCGCTGCATGCAGTCAGCCCTGAAACGCGCTGGCCTCCAGGCGCACGAGATCGACTATGTCAACGCCCATGGCACCTCGACGCCAATGGGCGACGAGATCGAGCTGCGGTCCGTCGAACGCCTGATGGGCAATCGCACCGCCGAACTCACCATGTCGTCGACCAAGTCGTCGATTGGCCATCTGCTGGGAGCGGCGGGTGCCGTCGAGGCGATCTTCTCGATCCTCGCCATCCGCGACAATATCGCACCACCAACCCTCAATCTCGATAATCCTTCGGTCGAAACGCAGATCGACCTGGTACCGAAAGTGGCGAAGAAAAAAGAGATCAACACAGTTCTGTCCAATTCTTTTGGTTTCGGTGG
>JANLTS010000085.1:0-1837 GCA_031363045.1 Hyphomicrobiales bacterium | reverse complement strand
CCGGACTCGCGGCCACCCCCACCCCAGCCCTCCCCCCAAGGGGGAGGGGGAACACGGTATTTGTTGGCCGGTCACCGGCATATTGTTTGGTTTGTTTTCATCCCCTGCTTTCGCCTGCGGCGATGACGAGGCAACGCTGTTCTCGTGCCTCGCGCAGGACCAGTCGCACACGATAGAACTCTGTGCGGTGCGCGACGATGCGGCGGGTGGCTTCCAGTCGTTGCAATACCGCTATGGCACGGCGGACAAGACCGAGCTGGTGTATCCAGCAGATCGCAGGACGGGCAAGACGGACATGGCCTTCGCGCATGCTTTCGGCAAGGACATCTATGTCTGGGCACTGCGCTTCGACAATGGCGGCTTTACCTATCGCGTCTTCGGCCTCGGCAAAGAGGCGGGCGTCGAGGTGTGGAAAAAGAAAAAGCGGATCGCGCAGGTGATGTGCGGGAGCGAACCCTATGCCTCGCCATCTGACATCCGCCGCGCGAGTTCCTGCGACATGAGCAATCCGTTTGGCGCGGCGGGGTGCTCCGAAAGCCCGCCAACCAAGAAGTGAGCCTGCAGAACCGCGTCGATCCGTGGGGTGAACTCCATGCGGTGGCCGAGCGCGGCACGATGCTGGGCAACCGTGGTGGCAAGTTTCACCGCGATGACATGACCCTTGGCAAGAGACGCTGGGCCAGCCGCCACTGGATCTGTTGCGACCTCTATTGGAAGGGCATGCACCATGAACCGATGGGCAAGGGCTATACCTGTCTGTTCTTCCTCGACGAGGTGACAGCACTGGCGGCCGGACATCGGCCTTGTTTCTATTGCCGCAGGAAAGACGCGAAGGCGTTTCTGGGGGACATGAAAGTCGAGGCGTTCGACCGGGGGCTGCATGAGGAGCGGCTGAAGCCGCCTCGGCATGAGGGACTTGTGGGCCTTCCCGATGGCGCCATGGTCGAGACCGATGGTGCGGCATATGCGGTGCGGGGGCACGATCTGCTGCGCTGGTCGTTCGCTGGATATGTGGAGCGTATTCCGCGCAATGCTCACCCGCAGGGGAAAGTTTTGACAGCGCCGTCAATCGCGGCCATTTTGCGCGCCGGGTATAAACCGCGCTGGCATCAATCCGCGCTACAATGGGGCAACACATGAAACTTCTGCGTTACGGAGCCGTCGGCAAGGAAAAGCCGGGCATGCTCGACAAGGACGGCAAGATCCGCGATCTCTCGGGCGTCATCGCCGATATCTCCGGCGATACCATCAGCCCCAAGGGCCTGGCGCGCTTGAGGAAGATCAAGCCGGAATCGCTGCCGCTGGCCAAGGGCAAGCCGCGGATTGGCGCCTGCGTCGCAAACCCTCAGAAATTCGTGGCCATCGGCCTCAACTATTCCGACCACGCCGCCGAATCCGGCCTCACCGTGCCGCCGGAGCCGATCATCTTTACGAAGCACACCAGCTGCATCGTCGGCGCCTATGACGATGTGACCATTCCGCCGAAGTCGAAGAAATCTGACTGGGAAGTGGAACTGGGCATCGTCATCGGCACCCGCACCAAGAACATCAAGAAGAAGGACGCCATGGCCCATGTGGCCGGCTATTGCGTCGTCAACGATTTGTCCGAGCGCGCCTTCCAGATCGAGCGCTCCGGGCAATGGACCAAGGGCAAGTGCTACGACACATTCGGCCCCATCGGCCCGTGGATGGTGACGGCGGATGAGGTGAAGGACCCGCAGAAGCTCGGCCTGTGGCTGGAACTGAACGGCAAGCGCGTGCAGAACGGCACCACCGCCACCATGGTCTATGGCGTGGCGCACGTCGTGGCCTACCTCTCGGAATTCTTCACCCTGAT
>JANLTS010000075.1:0-10873 GCA_031363045.1 Hyphomicrobiales bacterium | reverse complement strand
ACATGCGGCCGCTCGGCAACACCAACATACCGCTCGGCGCCGAATTCGGCTGGAATTTGCTCGATCCGAAGGAACCCTATAGCGAGGGCGCCGCATTTTCCGACACCAAGACGCGCAAGTATCTCGTGTTGCTGACCGATGGTGTGCAGACTTCCGGCCAGTTTGAAGCCGGAGGCGGCCGCTCTATCGCGCAAGGCAACGCCAATCTCCTTACGCTTTGCGCGAACATGCGCAATGCCGGGGTGACAGTGTTTACAATCGCCTATGACATCACCGATCCGGCTGTCACGACGTTACTAAAGAGTTGCGCTCCTGACCGCTATTATGAGCCCGATGCCGGCGCCACCGAGATCAGCCAGGTGTTCAGCCAGATCACCAGCCAGATCAAGAACTCGCATATCCGCGTGTCGCGCTGATCAGGCACCGATCTTTGAGCGGTCGAACGGCGTCGTCTGGTAGACTTCGTTGATCCAGTTGCCGAACAGCAGATGTGCGTGGCTGCGCCAGCGGTTTTCGGGCGGTAACTTGGGATCGTTCTTTGGGAAGTAGTTGGCTGGCATCCCGATGGGTTTTCCCGCCGCCGTATCGCGCCAATATTCATCACCCAGCGAGTTGGTATCGTACTCGATGTGGTTGAACATGTGGAGCGAACGGCGCCTGGGATCGTTGATGAGACAGAGTCCCGCTTCATCGGATTCCACCAGCACTTCGAGACCGCCTGTTCCGGGAAGGTCAGCACGGAGATTCTCGGTCCAGCGCGAAACGGGTATGGAGAAGTCGTCGGAGAAGCCACGCAGGTAAGGCGAACTGGGCTGAAGGTTGCGGTGGCGGTAGACGCCGAAAGCCTTCCTGGCAAGCGCATGTTTCGGCACCTGATGGAAATGATAGAGTGCGGCTTGCGCACCCCAGCAGATGTTCATGGTCGAATGAACGTGGGTCTGGGTCCAGTCGTAAATGCGGCTTAGCTCGTCCCAGTAAGTGACGTCCTCGAAATCCAGCAGCTCGACGGGTGCGCCGGTGACGATGAAGCCATCAAATTTCCGTTCCTTCACATCTTCCCAGTCCTCATAAAAGGCCAGCATGTGATCGGCAGATGTGTTCTTCGGCGTATGGCTGGTGATCTTGATCAGCGTCAGCTCGACCTGCAACGGCGTTGCCCCGATGAGCCTGGCAAATTGCGTCTCGGTCTTGATCTTGTTGGGCATCAGGTTGAGGAGCCCCAAATGCAGGGGGCGGATGTCCTGCCGTGCGGCGCTCTCCTCAGTCATCACCATGACGCCCTCGGATTCAAGCGTTTGGCGGGCGGGGAGATCGTTGGGGATGCGGATGGGCATTTGATTACTGCTTCTGGTCGATTGATTGGGAGACGAGCTCGGTAAATCCTGCTTCGGACTGTACGGCGGGCACGTCTCGCATTCGGAGCGTGTAACCAAAATTATCGGCGATGGCCTTGTAGAGCGGGATGCGGTGATGCAGCAGCTGCTCGAAACCCCAGACGGCAAAGCCATCGGGATCGACGTCGTCATCGATGCGGATGGCCATCAACGCCTTGTATTCCGCCCACTTGGTTTCGAGGAACTGTGGCTGGTAGTACATCGGCTTCGGGTGCTTGCGGAAACGCTCGACCAACATGCGGGTGTGTTCGGGTGTACCCTCGATATAGAGCAGCAGACTGTTCTCCGACAGGCAGTTCAACACCAGATCGCGCGGGTTTGAGGGATCGACAACCTCGCACAGGCTGCCGCCGGAATCGCAGACGAAATTTCCGTACTGATAGATGTCGCGCGATTTGCCGATAAAGGTGGGGACATCGAGAAGGGCAGCAATCTCGGCGTCGCAATGCTTCTGCTGGCGGCGTTTGTATTCGGCAAAGGAAATGCCGCCCTTGGCCGGGTTGCCGGGCTTGCCGAGATAGGTCGACAGTGGCTTCAGGTGATCGAAGGTGATGTTCGACTGGATGTGGATCGAATCCGAGAGCAGAAGATCGCGCAGGAAAGGCACACGCATCGCCTCGCGCTTGAAATTGTCGACAATGTGTTCGCCCATGTAGCGGGTGCCGATGCGGTAATCGACGGAATAGTGATACCAGCCACTGTCCTGCAGCAGATTCGACAGCGTCGTCTTGCCCACGCCGGACATGCCGAATATGGTGACGGCCTTCTGGGGCCAGTTCGCGAAGTCTTTACCGGATGAAAAGCGCATGGGCGCTCCTTAGCGGAATGCATGGGGCGGGGGCAACTGCCACAATTCGGGATGGGATATGATTGACGCGAAAAGCTCTGACCTGACATGGTATGAGGCCACCGCCAACCGGGCGGCTGCCCGTCCGCCGTTGAGAGGGCGTGTGGAGGCCGATACATGCGTCATCGGCGGCGGACTTGCCGGGCTGACGACGGCGCTGGAACTGGCGCGGCGGGGCGGTTCGGTGGTGTTGCTGGAGGCCAAACGCATTGCCTGGGGTGCTTCCGGCCGCAATGGCGGTTTCGTGTCGAACGGTTTTGCCGAGGGCATGGAAAATGTCGCGGCGCGGGTCGGCCTCGAGGCGGCCAAGGGGCTCTATCAGCTGTCGTGTTTCGGCACGGAATATGTGCGCCGCGAAATTGCCGAGGGCGATCCTTCGATCAAAATGGGCGAGGGCTGGCAGGGCTGCATCCGCTATTCTAAAGCGGCGGAGAAACAGGCGGGCGTCGAGACGATGACCAGGACCTATGGCCAGGAACTGCAGTTTCTTGATGTTGCCGCGACGCGGGCGCGCGTGAACAGTCAGCGCTATTTCCAGTCGTCCTACGATCCAACGGCATTCCATATGCATCCGCTGCGCTATGCGCTGATGCTGGCGAGCAAGGCCGAGACGGCGGGCGCGCGGCTGTTCGAAGGCTCGCCGGTCAAGTCGGTGGCGCGTGAAAGTTCAGACTACCGGGTGCGGACGGCGGAAGGTGAAATCCGCTGCAAGTCGGTGGTCTATTGCGTGTCGTCGCTGGACCGCAACATCCATCCGATGACTGGCCGTGCGGTTCTGCCGGTTGCGACCTATGTCGCGGTGACCGAGCCACTGGCCCAGGATGTCATCCGTACACGAAGCGCCATTTCGGATTCGCGGCGGGCCGGAAATTATTACCGGCTGATCGACGAGGGGCGGTTGCTATGGGGCGGGGCCATCACCACAAGGCTATCCGAACCCGCACGGCTGGCGGAGCGGATGAAGGCCGACATGCTGTCGGTGTTCCCGTCATTGGGCAACCCGCAGATCGACTACGCATGGGCGGGGCTCATGGGCTATGCGCGGCACTTCATGCCGTTGATCGGCACCGACGGTCAGGGACAGTGGTGGGCCACGGCGTTCGGCGGCCATGGCATGAACACCACGGCCATGGGTGGCATTGTGCTGGCCCGGGCCATTGCCGCCAAGGATGATGAGTATCGCCGCTTTGCGCCGTTCGCGCCGCAATGGGCGGGAGGGCCTTTCGGGCGCATTGGCGTGCAGGCGGGTTACTGGACCATGCAGGTCAAGGACCGTCTCGATGAATGGCGCGGCGGGCAGGGCGCTTGAGATGGCGTTCGGTAGCCGCGCGCTAAGTTCCAACGCCTCCTTCGACCCCTATTGGTGGCGGGCGGCACCACATGAGTCCGCGCATCACGCCGAACTGCCAGCACACACCGATGTGGCAATCATTGGTTCCGGCATCACCGGGCTCACTGCGGCCATCGACCTGGCGCGGGGTGGGCGGAAGGTGACGGTGTTCGAGGCGCAGGAGCCGGGCCATGGCGCCTCAACACGCAATGCCGGGTACGTTGGGCGCACGCTGAAACACAGCTTCAGTGAAATCATGGAGACGGCGGGGCTCGACCACGCCAAGCGCGTCTATGGCGAGTTGATGGATGCCTTCATCGCGGTGAAGCAGACGGTGGAGCGCGAAAAAATTCAATGCCATTACCGCCAGCAGGGGCGATTGCTGCTGGCAACATCGACGGCGATGTATGATGCGATGGGACGTGAATTCGCACTGCGTGAAAAGCATCTGGGCGAACCGTTTGCAATGGTTGACCGCGCGGGGCAACGGACTGAGATCGGCAGCGATCATTATTTCGGGGGCGTGAAGATTGAAGATCATGCCGGGCTGCATCCCGGCCTCTATCATCGCGGACTCCTCGATGCGGCACGCGCCGCGGGAGTGACGATCTGCGCGTTCTCGCCGGTTGCCGGATTTGCCAAGGTGGCCGAGGGCTTCACGCTGTTCGTCCGTAGGCAGAGGATTGCGGCGCGCGAGGTGATCGTTGCCACCAATGGTTATTCGGGACGGGCTTGGGCTTGGCTGCAACGCCGCCTCCTGCCGTTCGATGCCTATCAGACGGTTTCGGCACCCTTGGGCGAGGAGCGTGTGCGCCAACTGTTGCCTGGCGACCGCACCTGCATTGACTGGAATTTCAATGTCGACTGGATGCGGCGGGCGCCTGATGATCCCGGCCGCATCATTTTTGGTGGGCTGACGGGCGAGCGCAACGCCGACCTCCGCATCATGGCGGAACGTTTGCAGCAGCGGTTGACGCGGGTGTTCCCGGAATTGGGCGAGATGCAGTTTGACCATGTGTGGACGGGAAAATGCGGCGGCATGTTCGACATGAACCCGCGCATCGGAGCCCAAGATGGCGTCCACTATGCCGGTGGCTATTGCTTTGCCGGTGTGCCGATGGGAACGCTGTTCGGCCAGAAACTGGCGAAGCGTATTCTCGGGCGGCAAGGTGGCGAGAGCGTGTTCGATACGCCGCTGCCAACGAGGTTTTTCTACACCGGCAATCCGTGGTTCGTGCCTATGGCGATCCGGTGGATGAGCCGGGGCGACAGGTGAGGGGCCGAGTTGGCGATTTACCTCGCCCCCGCCTGCTCCAGCATCTGCACCATTTCAGCAAATCCTCGCTGCCTCGCGTGAGTCAGTGGCGAAACACCTTCTCCGTCGGCGAGGTTCAAATCCGCTCCCGCTGCGATGAGCTGTTTCAGGATATCCTGATGTGTCGGGCCGCCGTCCGACAGGATGATGGTTTCGAGCAGCGCTGTCCAGCCGAGGCGGTTGACATGGTCGATGGCGATATCGGTTTTCAGCAATTCGCGGACGATGTCCGGATGGCCGTGGTGGGCAGCGGGGATCAGGCCGGTGCCGCCGTAGCGGTTGGTGTCTTGCAAGTTGGCGCCGGCTTTCAGTGTCATGCGCAGGATTTCGAGGCGGCCCTCGGCGGCGGCATAGAGATAGGGCGTGTCTTGCATGTCGTCTTTGGCGTTGACGTCGGCTCCCGCTGCAATCAACGCACGCGCGGCGTCGACGGCATTGGCGTGGGTGGCGACGAGCAGGGCGGTGCGTTGATCGCCATCGCGGGCGTCGATCTTTGCGCCTGATGCCAGCAATGCAGTGACACTCGCGGAGTCATTGGCTGCGGCTGCCCGATGCAAGTCAATTGCCATGGCGGTGTCCTCTGCAAGAGCTGGTGAAACGATGACGGTCAGTGCCAGCAGTACAGCGCGGCGCCGCTGCATCAGCGTTGCTCGCGCTTTGACATGAAAGCGAGCCGCTCAAACAGCATGACATCCTGCTCATTCTTCAGCAACGCGCCATGCAGCGGCGGGATCACCTTGCGCGGGTCGCGCTGGCGCAAGGTTTCGGGGGTGACGTCCTCGTTCAACAGAAGCTTCAGCCAGTCGAGGAGTTCCGACGTTGACGGCTTCTTCCTAAGTCCCGGCACGTCACGCAGTTCGAAGAAAATGTTGAGGGCTTCGGCCACCAGCTTCTGCTTGATGCCGGGGAAATGCACATCGACGATCTGCTGCATCGTCTCCGCATCGGGGAACTTGATGTAGTGGAAAAAGCAGCGGCGCAGGAAGGCGTCCGGCAGTTCCTTCTCGTTGTTGGAGGTGATGATGACGATGGGGCGGCGCGTGGCCTTCACCGTCTTGCCGGTTTCGTAAACAAAGAATTCCATGCGGTCCAACTCCTGCAGCAGGTCGTTGGGAAATTCGATATCGGCCTTGTCGATCTCGTCGATCAGCAGTACCGGGCGGCCGTCATGGGTGAAAGCGTCCCAGAGTTTGCCGCGGCGGATATAGTTGGCGATGTCGTGGACGCGCGCATCGCCCAACTGCGAATCACGCAGGCGTCCCACAGCGTCATACTCATAGAGTCCCTGCTGCGCCTTGGTGGTCGACTTGATGTGCCATTCGATGATCGGCACGCCCAATGACGCAGCGATTTCGCGGGCCAGAACGGTCTTTCCGGTGCCCGGCTCACCCTTCACCAGGAGCGGCCGCTCAAGCGTGATGGCGGCATTGACGGCCATGCGGAGATCATCCGTGGCGATGTAGCCGGGGGTGCCTTCAAAGCGCATGGAATCGTCCTTCAGATGTGATCGAAGCTGTTTGCCAGATTTTCAGGGATTTGTGCGATATGTCACGAAAGTGTCGCTGAATCATGGCGATAGGGGTGTCGTGGGTGACGCATGCCGGTGTCATGCCAGCCTATTGTGGAAGCGGGTGCGGGCCGCTATAAGCCCGCGCCACGAGAGGGTTGAAAGAGAGTTCGAGATGGCTTTTGAAGTCGACGAAGACTATAAACCCAGTGACGACGAGCCGTTCATGAATGATCGGCAGAGGGTGTACTTCCGCGCCAAGCTGATCGCCTGGAAGGACGATATCCTTAAGGAAAGTAAGGAAACCATCGCTCATCTGCAGGACGAGAATCACGTTCTGCCGGATCTGGCCGACCGTGCATCCTCGGAGACCGACCGTTCGCTGGAACTGCGGACGCGCGACCGCCAGCGCAAGCTGATCTCGAAGATCGAAGCAGCGCTGAAACGACTCGACGACGGCTCCTATGGCTATTGCGAGGAAACCGGCGATCCGATCAGTCTCAGGCGGCTCGATGCGCGGCCGATCGCCACGCTGTCGATCGAGGCGCAGGAGCGCCACGAACGCCGCGAACGGGTGTATCGGGACGACTGACGGCGTTTCGTTGCCGTCAACATCGCAATCATGGTGCTGATGTGTAGCGGACCTCAGCTTGCCAGACTGTGACGAGACCGCAGGTATCGAGCGGATTGGTTTTGCTGCGTTCGAACCATGCCAGAAATCCGTCGCCAGGTTTCTGTCCAGTGAACGGTGCCTTAAGAGGCGCTGTGAACTCAAAGTTTTTGGTCACCAGCTTCTGCGCCGGGAGACTTACGACGGCGACATTTGCCTTGGTCATTCCGTCCACATTCGGCGGGGACGTTTCGTAGATATCCTGACCGACGCGCGAGCGGTCGAAATAGAGCACACCGAATACAATCGAACAGTTGGTTGCGGCCTGCATGTGAATACGCAGCGTCACGGGCGTGTTGGGTGAATAATCGGCCGGCAACATGAAGCCGGCGCGAATGCTGGAATCAACCGTGTCCGTCAAAATGACCGGATTGAGGATATCGTCTCGGTACAATGGTTGGACGCCCATTGTGGCGGGAGAGATGTAGATCGATCGCGTTTCGGCTTGGGCCGCCGGGATCATGCACGTTGCAAGCGACATTGCAGCTAATTTTACCATTAGTCGAGCCATGGCTTTTCTCCATTTCATCCTGCTGTCATGGCCCCCGCCGCCAGTAATAGTAGGCCAGGATAGACGCTTTGCAAGACGGGGTTTTCAGACGAACAGTTCCACCTTCTCGAAAGTCCGTACGTCGACGAGGCCGACGTCCGATATCCTGAGTTCGGGAATGACCACCAGCGCCAGCAGCGAATGCTGCATATAGGCGTTGTTCAGCGTGCAGCCGCAGGCCTGCATGGCGGCGACGAGTTGATCGGCTTTTTTTGCGACGATCTCGGCGCGCTCGTCTGACATCAGGCCGGCTATGGGAAGTTCGACAAGCGCCAGTTGGCGGCCCTTACTCACCACGACTGCTCCGCCGCCGATACGTTTCAGGATGTTGGCCGCCATCGCCATGTCAGAACGGCTGGTACCGACGACGATCATGTGGTGACTGTCATGGGCCACCGTCGAGGCCACGGCGCAATCGATGTTGTAGCCGAAGCCCAAGACGAAGGCATTGGTGACGCCGCCCGTTGCCTTGTGGCGCTCGACCAGCGCGATCTGGCAGACGCCAGAGTCCATGTCGGCATCGACCAGCCCCGAGGCGACTTTCAGGCGCTTTTCCAGGGCCTTGGTGGGCGCCTGATTCTCTATGACGCCGATCACCCGTGCCGTCACCTCGTTGGCACCCTTGGGGGCCTGGATGGCGAAGTCCGCCGCCGTCACATCGCGCGCCATGTTCACGGTGTTCTTGGCGGAAGCCGGATAGGCGAAGGGGGCGATGTCGGCGGTGAGTTGTCCGTGCTCGGCCATGACCACACCACGCGCGATGACAAGCTCGATTGGCAAGGCAATCAAATCCGAGGTGAGGAAGAGATCGGCGCGGCGGCCCGGCGTGATCGAGCCCAGTTCGCGTTCGAGGCCGAAATGCTGGGCGGTGTTGAGCGTTGCCATCTGGATGGCGGTGATGGGTTTCAGTCCCTGCGCAATGGCGTGGCGGACGACGCGGTTCATGTGGCCATCGTTAATGAGCGTTCCAGAATGTGAATCATCCGTACACAGAATGAAATTGCGGGAGTCGAGACCGGACTCGGTGATGGCCTTGACCTGGGTTGCAACATCATACCAGGCGGAGCCTAGCCGCAGCATGGCGCGCATGCCCTGGCGGACGCGGGCGATGGCATCTTCGGCTCTCGTACCTTCATGGTCGTCAGCGGGACCGCCCGCCGCATAGGCATGGAAGGGCAAACCCAGATTGGGTGAAGCATAATGGCCGCCGACCGTCTTGCCGGCATTCTGCGTGGCGGCGATCTCGGCCAGCATCTTGGCGTCGCCATTGATCACGCCGGGAAAGTTCATCATCTCGCCGAGGCCGATGATGTTGGGCCAGGCCATGGCCTCACGCACATCTTCCGGCCCCAGTTCGGCGCCGGGGTTTTCGAGGCCGGGGGCACTCGGAACGCAGGACGGCATTTGCACGAAGACGTTGACGGGCAAGCCCATCGCCTCGTCATGCATCAGCCGCACGCCGGGCAGACCCAGCACATTGGCGATCTCATGCGGATCGATGAACATCGAGGTGGTGCCATGGGGGATCACGGCGCGGGCGAATTCGGTCACTGTCACCATGCCGCTCTCGACATGCATGTGGCCATCGCAGAGGCCCGGCACCATGTAGCGGCCTTCAGCCTCGACGATTTTTGTTTCAGGCCCGACGGTGTGGGCGGCATCAGGCCCGACATAGGCGAAACGGCCCGCAGCGATGGCAATGTCGATGCCGGGGATGATCTCGCCCGAGTGAACATTGACCCAGGTGCCACGGCGGATGACCATGTCGGCCTTGGCGCGGCCCATGGCGGTATCAACGAGGTGCAGCGCGGTTTCGGCCCAGGTTTTCAAAGCGGTCATCGGCAACTCCATGCTTAAGCCCACTATAGGCAGCGGAACCCGATGTGCAATCAGGCGGTCATCACCGCCATGGCTTCCGCAAGCAGGGCCTCGGAGCCAGCGGTGATGACGTTGCCGCCGTGAGCGGGGTTCTTGCCGGTCCATTCGGCGGCGGCACCGCCAGCACCCAGCACGATCGGCAACAGAGGCGAGATGTCATAGACCTGCAGGCCGCAGTCCATGGCGATATCGAGGTGACCCGCCGCTACCATGCAGAAAAAGTAAGCATCGCCGCCATAGCGCGTCAGCTTGGCGGTTGATCGCAGGCGCTGGAAGGCCTGCTGGTCGCGGTCGCTGCGATAGAGCTCGGGGGCAGTGGTGCCGACCATGGCGCTGCTCAACGAGACGCCGCCACGGGTGCGGATGGCTTCGGTCAAGCCTCGGTGATCGGCCCAGGCGCCGTGCGGGTTGCCGTAGAACATGTCGCCCACCAGTGGCTGGTTCATCAGGCCGATGACCGGCTTGTCCTCATAGCTCAAGCCGATGAGGGTAGCCCAGGTCGGCATGCCGCAGACGAAAGAGCGGGTGCCGTCAACGGGGTCGAGCACCCACTTGAACGGTGAGCCGGTATCCTTGATGCCATATTCCTCGCCGTGGATGGCGTGGCCGGGATAATGCTGCTCGATCATCTGGCGGATGATGCGCTCGCCCGCCCGGTCGCCCTCCGTCACCGGGTCCCAGGTGACGGCGGCTTTCACGTCAATTGCCGTGTTGCGGCGGAAATACGGGAGGATTTCAGCTGCCGAGGCCTTGGCTAGCGCAATCGCGAATTGGGTGAGTTCCGTCCAGTCGGGGGCGGCCATGGTCAATCGGTTCCTTGTTGTAAAAGGTTCCTAGAAGACCTGGATGCTGGCCTCAAGGCTGGAGATTTTGTGCATTGCAATACGAATCTCGATGGCATGTGAGAAGCGCATAGCTATATGAATGTTGTGACTCTGTCCGGTTTTTAATCGCAATATCATATGCTTGACAGAAATTATGGCGATGTGATCCATGCAATTTTTGACCGGTTGAGCAAAATTCTGCGTCTTGCCTCTTGAACAAGACGGTTTGCGCTGCCAAATACGTGGCGTGAGCCAGCGATGTCTCGCAGCCCTTCCTGGGCGTTTCCTCCCTAGACTTGGGCCGATCACCTTGGTGTATCGGCCCTTTTTTCTTGGGGATGGCCTATTCGGCAGCCTGCCGCCGGGGATTGAAACGCTCTTCCGCATAGGCCAAAAGCTCGGCAATCACAGTTTTCAGGACGATTTTCAAGACATTGAAGCCGGATGTCTTCTCGAGACTTGTCTCGTTCATATAGAGACTGCGATTGATCTCGATCTGCAGCGCATGCTGCCCTTTTTGCGGTGCACCATGATTTTGGGTGATGAAGCCGCCGGCAT